>CAZIVQ010000485.1:0-4313 GCA_964542415.1 uncultured Bacteroidia bacterium
GTATTTCTCTGCGTCCTCTTTCCCCTCTGCGTGCCTCAAAAAGGGGGCTTATCCGCGAGAGACCTGCTTGAGGATGCTGTGCCGCTAAAAAAACGTGGCGTGGAAAACCCATCAGAATGGAAAGCCTACATTGAGGGGCCTCAACCGCTTCACGGCCGGGGAGCAGGGCCAAGCGGGGCTTTCTCAGGCAGAGGGAACGTCATAGCTTTCCAGAAAATCTTCGATGGCACTTCGCTCTGGCGCGGAACGCAACGCCCCGGGCCGCTGCACGGAGAGGGCGGCGGCCGCTTGGCTCAATTTCAACGCTTTTTCCCAAGGCAAAACTTCGGCCATCGCCACGGACAGCACCCCGCAAAAAACGTCTCCGGCGGCGGTGGTGTCGATAGCCGTTACAGCAAAAGCAGGCAGCCGGTAGAGGGTCTCTCCATCGGTAGCGCAGAGCCCCTGCTGCCCAAGGGTAAGCACCACAAAGGAAGGCCCCATGGCGTGCAGGGCTTTGATCCCGGCTTCGTAGTCAGCTTCGTGGTTGAGCGGGCGCTCCAGCAGAGCCGAAGCTTCGGAAATGTTGAGTACCAGGCAGGAAAGGTTGGGCAGGAGCGAGGCCGAGATTTTCTGGGCGGGGGCGGCATTGAGCAAAATCGGTACTCCGGCTGCATGTGCCAGCTCAATGGCCGTCTCGATGGCGGGGAGAGGAATTTCCAGTTGCAACAACAGCAGGTCGGCTTGTTGCAGGCTCGAAGCTGCCTCCAGCACCTGCGCGGCAGCCAGCTGCTGGTTGGCACCCGGAGCCAGGGCGGTACTATGTTCGCCCTGCGGGTCGACCAGAATGAAGGCGGTCCCGGTAGGCGCGAGGCGGGTGAGCTTCACATGCTCCACGTCGAGGTTGTCGGCCACGTAGGTTTCGATGGCCCGGTGGCCATAGGCATCGTCTCCCAAGCTGGCCACAAAGGTGACACTGCCGCCCGCCCGAGCGGCGGCAATGGCCTGGTTGGCCCCTTTTCCCCCTTCGCCATGCGAAAGCCGTCCATCGCTCACGGTGGCTCCGGGCCCAGGCAGGGAAGGAACCTGTAGCACCATGTCGACGTTGGCGCTACCGATGACGATGATGCGTTTGCGAATTTTCATGGGTGAAAATCAGAAGATTGGCCCAGGGGACTGCAACGGAGGGCGATTTGTTGTAACCAGGAGGCATGATAGGGGCTGAGGTCCACCAGCACCTCACCAGCGCGCTCGATGCGCGCCGGCCAGTCTTTGGGAGGAATCCCATAAAGGTGCATCACCAGCAAACAAGCCGTCAGATAGGCCCCGGCGGGGGCAGCGTGCAATTCATCTGGTTGGTAGAGGGGAAAATCGGGCTTGAGGGCCAGGGCCCCAGCCCAAGCTTTTCCTAGCTTGGCAGCGGTGACCGGAAAGCCCGTGGCCAGGCGCTCATAGATGGCATCAGCCGCTTTTTGCTGCGCGAGCAACGGGCGAGGCAGCCAGGTCTGGCACAGCAAGAGATGTTTGGTATGGGCCTGAGCCGTTTCGATCAAGCGACCTGCGTAGTCAGCTAGCTCCTCCGGGTGCGCCAGCGGGTCGCGGCTACGCCCCTGCATCACTATCCAGTCCCAGCCTCCTTGCTCGATCAGCTGCCGGGTCTCGCGGCGGTTCCAATGCCAGCGAAACCCGACTCCTTCGCCGGTGCTCCGGCTCAACTGGGGGAATTCGAACCCCTTTGCCCGCACCAGCGAACCGATCATGTGGGGGATATCATAGGTGTGGGTGTGGCTGTTTCCAATGAAAAGCAACCGCAAAGGGGGGGAAGGGTCTGGTTTGAGCGCAGGCATGGAGGAGAAAGATAGGGAGGTGAAAGAAGAGAAACAACCCTCTTTTCGGGAAGCGAAATAAGACATTCTGGGCCGGATTTCCGGACTGAGGGCGGAATTGAGGCGAAATCCGGCCCAGGTCAACCATCAACCCAAAATAATCCTACTGCAAAACCAGGCAGGACTGAAATTTACTCCCCCCTTCTCAAGCTCCAAACTGCCACCAAAGGCGAAAAGCCCTTGGTGGAAATCCCCCCTACCAACGCTCCCAAAACTTTTTCGTATCATTGTATCATCAGTTCTGCCGGAATATCTCTCTGGCAAACGTCACGCAACCCGTGGCATTCTCCTCCTCCCAAGCATATTTTAGCGAAATCTATCGTTAGTCTTTTACCCGCCAGACATCCGGCCCCAATAATTTTTCTGGGTTTTCGTTCGCCGAACCCTGGAAAGTGCTGGTATAGTCTTTGTATTTTTCTTTGCTGGTCGCCAAAAGATTTCGCTATGAACCGCCTTGCTTTCACCTGCTTCTCTCCGGTCCTGCTGGCTTTGCTTTGCTTGGGCATCTCCCCGCCCTTGTGGGCGCAACGTACCTGTGGCACCATGGAGCACCTGGAACACCAGCTTCAGGAAAACCCCTCCATGCAGTACCGCATGCGCCAGATTGAGGAAAACGCCCGCCTCAACCTCAAGGGCGCCGGCAACCGCATGCAAGGCCAGATTATCATTCCGGTGGTGGTGCATGTGGTGTACCGAAGCAGCCGGGAAAACATCAGCGAGGCCCAGGTTCAATCCCAAATCGAAGTACTGAATGCGGATTTTCAGCGACTCAACCTGGATGCGGCAGACACCGACCCCCGGTTTGCCCATCTTGCTACCGGGGCGGGCATCGAGTTTCGGCTGGCGACAGTCGATCCCCTAGGAACGCCTACCAACGGCATCACCCGTACCCGCACCGACAAGGTCTATTTTTATACCTCCGACAATGGGGTCAAGTACAGCAGCATGGGAGGCGTCGATGCCTGGCCCTCTGACCAATACCTCAATATCTGGGTGTGCAACCTCGGCATGAGCGTGTTGGGCTACGCCCAATTTCCGGGAGGCGCCCCCGAAACGGATGGGGTGGTGATTTGCTACAAGCAATTTGGCAACACCGGCTCCGTGACGCCGCCCTTCGACCGGGGCCGGACCTGCACCCACGAGGTGGGCCACTGGCTGAACCTCCGCCATATCTGGGGCGATGGCGCCTGTGAGGTCGATGACCTGGTACCCGATACCCCGCCTGCCGATGGTCCTACCACGGGTTGCCCCCAAGTCCAGCGCGTGGCTTGTAGCGGACCGGTGATGACCCAGAATTTCATGGACTACACCGATGACGCCTGCATGAATTTCTTCACCCGGGGGCAGGTGGCCCGCATGCGGTCGCTTTTCATCAATGGCGGGGCCCGGCACAGCCTTTTACGTTCCCCAGCCATACAGGCCACCGCTCCTTTGGCGCAGGCTTTTCCGCCCCAGGAACTTTCAGCAAGCGAAATACACGCCAGCCGGGTCCGGCTTAGCTGGGCCGAGGTGCCAGGGGCGGAGCGCTATGAAGCCCGCTTCAAGACCCTCTCGGGCACCGAGTGGGCCAGCCGCAGCTTTCAGCGCACCTACGTATATGCGACCCAGCTGGACCCCTGCACAGATTATGAGTTTCAGATCCGGGCCTTGGTTGGCGGCCGGTTCAGCAATTATTCTCCCTCCTACCGCTTTCGCACCGGGGGCTGCCCGGCCACTCCGGTCCACCATGACGGGACCGGCTCGATCGCCCGGCCGCTGACCGCGCCGCAAAACCTCTTTACCAAGGAAGTCGGCCCCAGCCAAGCTACTTTGCACTGGGAATCGGTGCCGGGAGCGAGTTCATACGTGGTCCAATACAAAGTCGCCGGCCCTGGCCAGCGCACCTTTTCCAAAATGGTGCCAGGGCCCCGGGCAGTCATTCCCCTGCCCTATCCCGACCGGCAATACTTTTTTCGGGTCGCCGCCCGTCAGCAGCAAGAGCAGGGTGAATATTCGGAAGTAGGGGCGCTTTTCGCCGCTACGCCCATGGCCCTGGCGCAGCAAACCCGCTCGGCGAAGGTCCCTGCGCCTAATCGCGCCTACCTTCATGCCCGCTACGACCGCAATACCGGAAAAGCCCAGGTATTGCTCCAAAGTCCCGCTCCCCTGAATGTGGATATTCTGGTAGAAAATGCCAGCGGCAAAACCCTGCAAGCCTACGAGGGGCATGTCCTCCGCCCCCAGCGTCCCTTTGTTATGGACTTCCGGGCCATTCCTCCCGGCCGCTACCAGCTCATTGTCCGGGACGAAAATGGCTTCGAACACCGGGCAGAAGTGCGGAAATAAGCCCCTGGTAAAAGCGTGGGAATCTAGCCAACCGTTTCGCGCAGCAAATAAATAACCGCGCTGGGTCGGGTCTCCGACCTGTCCGCCTTTGGCGGGACCTGGCCCGGCCTGGTTTTGCAGACT
>CAZIVQ010000486.1:0-4306 GCA_964542415.1 uncultured Bacteroidia bacterium
GGGATCAATTGCGCGACAAAGGTAGTCATTCTTTGCCCTCTATTCCAAAGAGGCCACTTAGTAACGCTCAAAAAATAAATTCCGCTTTTGGCTTGATCTCTTGCCCGCATACTGCGTCAGAAAAGCCTCATTTGGCCCGCCAAATTCGGTTTTTCTTCCTTGTCTGCGAACAAGATCTCTGCGCAAAATCGGGAGGTTATTTTTCTCGCGTTACTTAATATTGAAATGGGGGCTCAGGAAGATCAGCCGCGGTGAAATTGCCCGTCTAGAAACGTACCGACGACCCGCCCCCGTAAGGGCAGGCCAATGAAAGGACTGTTTTTTGCCCGCGAGGGAATGCCAGCAGGCTGCAAAGTAAAGTCTTCCCCAGGTACAAAACAGCTTAGCTCAGCCACTTCCCCCTCGGCGATCTGCCGGGACGGTTGACGCAAAATCTCACGGGGATGAATGCTAAGTAAAGTGACCATTTTCTCCAGGTCAATCACCCCCTCGTCGATCAGGTAAGTTTGGATCAAAGGATACAACGTCTGCAATCCCAACATGCCAGGTTCAGCCTGGGCAAATTCTACCTGTTTTTCTTCCGGACCCTGGGCCCGGTGTCCAGAGGCCAGGACCGAAAGCTTCCCTGCTTGTAAGGCGGCCCGCAGCTTGTGAACCCGCTCAATATCGCGGAGGGGGGGCATCACCTTATAATAGGTGTCGTAGGTTTCCAGGTCTTGGTCGCTACAGATCAGGTAGGGAATGGCGGTTCCGGCGGTGACTTCGGGGCCGACATTGGCCAGGTAGTCCACCGCTTCGGGGGTAGTGAGAGGCTGAAAGTGCAAGCGTCCCGGGGCGTAAGCGTGGAGCATCAGGTCACGCTGAACCACCAAGACCTCTGCCAAAGCGGGCAAACCGGGCATGCCCAGGCGAGCAGATTGCACGCCTTCATGCATGACCGTTCCGCGACGAAGGCTTTCGTCTAGCGGATACTCGATCAGCAGCCCTCCAAATCCCTGGAGGTATTGCAATCCTCGCAGGAACGCCCCGGCCGTGGGCACCGCTTGTAGCCCTTCGGTAAAGGCGAGGGCACCGGCTTGGGACATGTCGTAGGCTTCGCTGAGGTCCTGTCCTTCTCCATGCAAACTCAGAGATCCCGCCAGCCAAAGCTGTACCGGTAGTCCGACTGCCTGCTGCTGCAAGGAGCGGATGAGCTGGCTGTTGTCCAGCACGGGTTGGGTGTTGGGGTAGCCGAGTACGGCCGTAAGCCCTCCTTTTACCGCCGCTTGGGCCAAAGTGGGAAGGCTCTCTTTCCATTCATGCCCGGGAGCCGAAAGGTGTACTTCCATGTCTACCCAGCCAGGAGAGAGGTGAAGGCCCGGCACCTCCAGCCGGGGGACCGATGCCGGGACCGAAAGCTCACTGGGCTTGGCGATGCGATAAAAACGCCCCGATTTTATCCAGACAGCGGCATTAGATTGATGGAAATCGGAACGGGGGTCGATGATGCGGGCTTCGGGAAAGAAAAACTCAGCCATGGCAGAAGAATAGGAAGGTGACGCAGGCATAAAGCAAAGGAAAAAGCCAGCTATTACCTAAGTGAGGCGCAAAGAATAACTTCCCCTGGTTTCTTCACGCAAAGCCGCAAAGCCGCAAATAAAAAGCCTGATAGTCGGTATTTTGCGTTGTTCAGCCCAAAATTAAAACCGGGAGGTTATTCTTCATCCGTTACTAATTCTTACCCAGATTCAAGCAACCGGTTGCTCTTTGATCCGCAAGATCAGCACCTCCCCCAGCAAAAACAACAGGGCCGCCACCAGGAGGTACTTCCAAAGAGGAAAGCCTTCTTTTTCTACTTGGATACGCTCGCTGATGTCATCGGGCTCAGCCGGTACCAATTCTACCACCTCGCTCAGGCCCCGGCTCTCCAGCGCTTCCCCCAAAGCCCCTGCATCGGCAAAGGCCAGCCGGGATTCCAGGTCGGAGATGTTAAACGAAATTTTCTCCAGTTCTTCTCCTTCCTGAATGATCCGGTAGTTTCCCTCCGCTAAATCCATCTTCTCGAAATTGAGGGTAGTCGCGCCTCCCCGGGCATATTGCTCGGGCGGAATCTGCTGGCCCGCTGCATTTTCCAGGTAAATGAGCGCTTTCTCATTGGTCCGGAGGGAGAGGGGCGAAAAATTGCCGATTTCCTGCCCGGAAGAGATCATCCGGGTTTGGTTCATGATTTGGGTAGCCCGGAACATGAGCGGCGTAAACAGGGTTTTGACGTGCAGGTCGGTCCAGGAATCGCCCGGAAAAACGGACCAAAGAAAGAGCAACCCATTATCTAACCGGGTTTCGGCTAAGATCGGGGCTTGGTTGGGCAGGGAGATGATCCGATCCTGGACAAAGTTCCCGCTGAGGGACAGCGGGTAGTAGCGATACACCAGCGGGGCATCTATAGACCGGTTGGCTTGGTCACCAGTAAAAATGCCCTCAAACAACGGATGCGCCTGGTCGATCTGATCGGCCAGCACCCCGGCTTGCTGCCCGCGCGCTTCGGCAAAGGCCCCTACGCCCGCTGCTTTCAACCAGGCATTGACGGCTTCGAGGTCCATGCCTTCTCCCGGAAAAAACATGAGGCTTCCCCCTTCGGCGAGGAAGGTGTTGAGCTTATCGGCCAAGCCGGTCGAAATGTTGGTCACTCCCAGCAAAATCAGCGAGCGATAGGGGCTGAATTGGGTCGCAGACACGTTCCGCGCGGCGATGAAGTCCGTTTCGAAGCTTTCGAAAAGGGATTCGTACAGAATACGAAGGTTGCGGGAAGACTGCCCTTCCACGACCAGCACCTTTTCTTGCTCAGGTACATAAAAGCTGAAATAGCGGCGGTTGTCAAAGTCGATGGGGTTGTCATCGAGTTCGATGTAGCCGGATATCCACCCGCTTTGGGAAGGGGTGAAGGTTATGTCCAATCGCTCACTGGCGTTGGGTTCCAGGTCTTTGTTGCTGATGGCAGCTACTTTGCCTTCCAACAAAATACGCACGCTGAGGTCCCGTACCGCCGTGTTGCCATCGTTGACCAGGGTCATGGAAAGGTTCATGGGCTTGTCCTTTTCCAAAATCTGGGAAGTAAACCGGTGGTCGGTCACACAGACATTTCGCTGCTCGCGGGTAGCCAGCGGCAGGTATTTGTAGCGAATGCTGGTGTCGCTCAAGGCCACTTCCTGGCTGTCGGCCATCACCGTAGCCTCCTGAAAATCACTGAGGAAATACAGTTCTTTGTTCCGGTTTCCGGCCCGGGAAAAAATTTCCTCTCCCAGCGTGAGCAGGTCGGTGTGGGGCCGGATGTTTTGGTTGATTTCCAGGTCTTTTAAGGCTTCGAGGCCTTCGTCCTGCTCGATGAAATTGTAGTTGAGCCTCAGGTCGCTGGTGGTCATGAGCAAAAACTCATCTTGCTTGCCATAAGCTTTGATGATGTTGCGGGCCAAGCTGACGGCTTGGGGAAAATAGCCCCCTTTCTCGTTGGCGGCGGTCATCGAGTAAGAATTGTCGATCACGATGGCCACCGAGCGGCTGCCCTGGAGCATGGCCTGGTCTTCGCTGACGATGACCGGGTTGGCAAAAGCCAAGACCAAGGCCGTGAGGGCAAGCAGGCGCATGAGCAACAGGAGCCACTGCTTGAACTTTACCCGCCTCACGACTGTCTTTTTGACCTCCCGCACAAAGGCGACGTTGCTGAAAAGCACTTGCTTAGGTCGTTGCAAGTTGAAAAAATGGACGATAATCGGCACCGCGAGTGCGAGTAGTCCCCAAAGTACGCCCGGATTCAGAAAGGTCATGTATAGCTAAAGGTTGGAAAGGAGCCGCAGAAAGAAAAGCCTCCCTCAAAGGGCTGGCTGGCCTCAAAGGTTTACCTCAAAAATAGGAGAAAGTTCGGAATCGCTGCCATCTGCCATCTAGAAAAGCGAGAAAGACCGGTAAAGGCTTGGAATTGGGAAAAAAAAGGCTAGTATCCCTACCAGAGAAGCAACAAAATAGCGAACCCTCTCGTTTGTCAGGCAATATTGAAAAAACCGGTACTCACTGCGAATTTTGGGGCTTAAAGTGTCCAAAAGCGGGGTTTTTGCCTCATTTCGATTTCGCTTGAATTTGTTGTTTTTTCATCTATATTTGCGACACTTAAAAATAACGGCGAAGCACTATGTATTGGACGCTTGAATTGGCTGTGTACCTGGAAGATGCTCCTTGGCCAGCCACCCGCGAAGAACTGATCGACTTTGCCCTGCGCTCCGGGGCACCGATGGAAGTAGTAGAAAATCTCGAGGAGCTACCTGACGAAGATAGC
>CAZIVQ010000487.1:0-2906 GCA_964542415.1 uncultured Bacteroidia bacterium
TCATCTCACTAAATTAAGCAATACTTGACTGCTGGAAAAATCCCCCGCGTGCTACTTAAGAGCGTACTGCAAATCTTGTGATTTTTGCCCCCTCTCAAAAACAAAAAACGCCCCGTACTCATCGTACGAGGCGTTTTTGTATGTCTTGGGACGTTCTTGGTACACTGGGAAGGATTCGAACCCTCAACCTCCTGATCCGTAGTCAGGTGCTCTATCCAGTTGAGCTACCAGTGCAGCTTTTTTAAGTTGCGGATGCAAAGGTAGTGATTCTACGTTTTGAGGCAAGCGTTTGGCGCAAAAATCTTTGCTTTTTTCTTACAGTTCTACGTTGCGCAGGATCAGGTCGATGCAGTCGAAGGTGGAAACTTCCTCAGCCTCAGCTTCATAATTGAGGATGATGCGGTGGTTGAGGACATCGGTGGTGATGGCTTTTACATCCTCGGGCAGCACGTACGAGCGGCCCTCAAGGAAGGCGTGGGCCTTGGCCCCAAGGTTGAGCGCGAGGCTCGCCCGGGGGGAGGCCCCGTATTCGATGTACTCCTTGAGGCGCGGCAGGCCATAGCTGCCCGGTTCACGCGTAGCCATGATGATATCGACGATGTAATCTTCGAGTTTGCCCGAGAGCTGCACCTGATCGATCAGGTCGCGGATGTCGAAAATGTCTTGCTGGCTGAATACCGACTGCACCCCGTAGTCGACTTTGGTGCGGGCCATGCGCCGCATGATGGCTTTTTCTTCGTCACGCGTCGGGTAGGCAATCGAGACCTTCATCATAAAGCGGTCAATCTGCGCTTCGGGTAGGGGATAGGTCCCCTCCTGGTCGATGGGGTTTTGGGTGGCCATCACCAAAAAGGGTTGGTCCAGCGGGTAGGTCACGTCCCCGATGGTCACCTGTTTTTCCTGCATGGCTTCGAGCAGGGCACTCTGTACCTTGGCCGGGGAACGGTTGATCTCGTCGGCGAGGATGATCTGGGAGAAAATGGGCCCTTTCTTGACTTCGAATTGGCTGGTCTTCTGGTTGTAGATTAAGGTGCCGATCAGGTCGGCGGGCAGCAGGTCCGGGGTAAATTGTACCCGCATGAAGTCAAGCTGCAAGGCCTTGGCCAAGGTGCTGACGGTGAGGGTTTTAGCCAGGCCAGGAACCCCTTCGAGCAAGATGTGGCCGTTGGTAAACAGGCCGATCAGTAAGCGGCTGATCATTTTTTCCTGTCCCACCACGACCTTTTCCATTTCGGTCTGGAGCAGCTGGACTTTTTCCCGGTACCGTTTTATATCTGGTTCCAATGATTGCTTGGCTTGAAAAGACTGCTCAGAAAATAGGCTCATCAGGTATGCGGCTTTGCGATGGGAAAGTGAGAAAAGTAAAAGTACACATTTGGGGTAAAAAACCGACCAGGTTGTTGCTTTGTTTGTCGTATTATTCGTTTGAACGGCAGAGAAGGGGGCGATTCACCTGAGGCTGAAAGGGGTAGGGAAGGGGGAAAATGGACCGCATTCACCGCAACCTATATCTTTTGCCCTCCCTCCCCCTCCCTATTTCTCATCTCTCAAAAAATCGTAGCTTTACGACATGAGGTTTGTGGCACCAATGAGTTTTTTGGGAATGGCCTGCCTGGGCGGGCTGTTGCTGTTCCTGACTGCCTGTCGCCCCGAGGCCACCGGCCATAGCGAGTTGTTCCTAGCGCTTTTTGCTCCTGATTCCGCTACTTTCAGGGGCTTGGAATTAGGCGATGATATCCGCGAGGTATTGGCCCAAGAAGCCCCGTACCAACCCGAGCACCGCGACAAACTGGGCCTGACCTACCACTTTGACCTGGCCGACAGCGCTCGTCTCCTCATCGACTACTACACCGACAACCTCAAGACCGAGCGGGAGTCCAATCGCCTGACCTCCATTTTGGCCAACCTCAAAGTCGGCGATGAAGTGGAAACCGCTCGGCTCTACGACGAGGTGCAGGCCCACCTTTCCCGCCACTATGGCTTGGCCGGGGGCGCTTATGGCCGCTTCGAATGGCGCATTTCTGCTCCCGACCTCAGCAGCATGGAAGTGCGGCTCCTGCTCGACGACAACAAGCAGGGCATTACCCTCAACTATATCGACACCCAGCCCGGCCGACGTTTTGACCTGTCCCAAGATGATTTTCGCCAGGATAGCCTCTTTTCCGCTCCGTAGTAGGCGATCCCGCAAACAATCCACCGCCTTCATTGGTCTGAAAGCAACGTTTTGTTTTTCTTTTCTCTTTCCTCCCTCCCAATTTTTCTCCCATGAAAATATACACCAAAAAAGGCGATAGCGGCATCACTTCCCTGCTTGGAGGCACCCGCGTTTCAAAAAATGACCTGCGCATCGAAGCCTACGGCACCGTCGACGAACTCAACGCACAACTGGGCCTCATCAGTGACCAAGAGGTGGTTCTGGAACACCTGCCCCTCATTCGGGTCATTCAGGAAAGGCTCTTCACCATTGGTTCTCACCTGGCTGCCGATACGGAAAAGAATCACTTTTCCCTGCCCGAGCTCAAGGACGCGGACGTCGAACTGCTGGAAAAGTCTATGGACCAGATCGAGGAAACGCTCCCCGAGCTGAAAAACTTCGTGCTTCCCGGAGGCCATCCCGCCAACTCTATGGCTCACGTGGCTCGCTGTGTCTGCCGCCGGGCCGAACGCCGCGTAGTCGAACTCAGCCAGCATGACGAGGTTGAGCCCCGCATCATCCAGTACCTCAACCGCCTCTCCGATTGGCTCTTTCTCCTCAGCCGCGACGTCTCTCACAAAGCCAACGCCCCCGAAGTTCTTTGGTCAGGGAAGTGAAGGCAAAGGGTTCCGGCTGGCTCTTGTTTTTCACCACGGATCGTCGCTTATCGTTTTTTACCACTGAGGGCACAGAGGCGTTTCACAGGGTTCAC
>CAZIVQ010000487.1:3006-4303 GCA_964542415.1 uncultured Bacteroidia bacterium
GGCGGTCTCAGGTCGCTCGTCGCTCAATCGCTCGTCGCTTATCGTTTTTTACCACTGAGGGCACAGAGGCGTTTCACAGGGTTCACGGAGGGGAATGATCAAGCAGGACGTAGGAGGGCACGGAGGGTCGACCTGGCGGTCTCAGGTCGCTCGTCGCTCAATCGCTCGTCGCTTATCGTTTTTTACCACGGAGGACACCGAGGATTTTCACTAAGAACACGGAGGTTTATCCCCCCTACCGGTTTCACCGCCATCCAAGATCCGCGACCTTTGCACCTCCTTTGCGCCCTCCGCCTTAAAACTCAAAACCCAAAACCCAAAACCCAAAACCCAAAACCCCCCTCCCCCTCCCATGAAACCAGAAATCAAAGTCGGTCTGGCCGTCATGAGTGCGCTGCTGCTGCTGTACCTAAGCGTCGCTTGGATACAGCGGATTCAGGTATTTGCGCCTGATCAGCGGCGGTACGTGGTCTTGGCTACTTCGGTGAACGGCTTGCAGGTCGGGGACCCGGTCAACGTGCGGGGCTATGCTTCGGGGCAGGTCGAGGCCATCGAGCCGGGGAAGGAAGCGGTGCGCATCGGCATTGCGGTCGACGCAGCCATGCCGTTGCCGGAGGGGACCCGGGCCGAAATCCAGCTGAAGGAGTTGATGGGGGGCAAGCAAATCGAGTTGTATCCTGGCCAGGGGCCGGACCGCCTGCCAGCGGGAGCCGAGATCCCCGGGGCGGCTTCGCTGGACTTTTCCACGTCTTTCTCCGAGGCCGGCAACTTGCTCTCCCAGCTCGAAGGGCAGCGCCTGAACCGAACCCTGGCTCGTTTCGATACCCTCGGCGGGGTCTTGCTGCGCTTGGCCCAGGCCGTGGAGCCCGCGGAGGTCGAAGGCCTGCTGGCTGATGTGCGGGTGGTGGCGGCCCAGGCCCGTCGCCTCAGCAGTGCGGCTGAGACCCAGCGCCTGCCGCAGCGGGCAGATAGCTTGCTGGCCCAGGGACAACCCCTTCTTCCCCGCCTCGACGGGCTCAGTGCCAAGGTCGAGGAGCAGAGCTTGCCCGCCGCCGATTCATTGCTCGGTCAGGCCAGTAACAGCCTTCGGCGCCTCGATACCCTTTCCCTTGCCATGCAGGACCTCCTGCAGCAGGTGCAAGATCCCGAGACCTTGCCCGGCCGTCTGCTTACCGACCCTGCTTTCGCGGCCCAGCTCGACACCACCCTCCAGAACCTCAACCGGGCGCTAGAGGTCATTCATTCTGAAAAAGTCATCATCGGGCTTATTCGGGCCAAAAAAGAGTGAAGCAGAGAA
>CAZIVQ010000488.1:0-4292 GCA_964542415.1 uncultured Bacteroidia bacterium
CCCCCAATCCCCCAATCCCCCATTCCCGCGGGGAAAATAAAAAAAGCTGCCCGGGAGGCCGGACAGCATTCATGCTTGGTCATGAGTCATATGAATAGCAAGCGGAAGGCTCACAGCCTAGCTTTTACTTTCCTTCCACCATCTCCAAGAGCCCCTCAGGTACGATCAGGGCTTTTTGGCGGACCAATTCTTTGGCTGATTTCCAGACTGCGGTGTAAGGGCGGCCCTCAGGCCCCTGGCAAGTGAGTTCCCCCTTACGATAGACCTCGGAGTTGCTAAATTCGCCCTCAAACATAAAGCTGATCTCATGGGTGGTTTGCCCTTGGTACTCGAACAGATTTTCAGAAGGGCCGATAAAGGTCAGGTTTTTGACCTCTTCGCCCGTTTCTTGCCTGATGCGGCGCCGGACCGCCTCCCAGCTATATTCTCCAAAAGCAACTTTGCCGCCCAAGGGGCGAAAAAAGTGCTGGCCCGAGACTTCGTCGTACCCTTCTACCAGCAGTAAAGCCCCCCGGTGACGAAAGACACAATGGACAACAGCCCGGATGTGGGCAGCAGAGGCAGGAGCAGTAGAAACCATGGTAGCGCGGTTGTAAGTAGAAGGCATAGGGGGATGAAGAATCATTTCTTGAACAAACATACGGCATCCTTACAGCAATCCGAGACGGATATCTGCTCAGGTTTAACAAGGAAATTCGTTTGATTTTTCGTGCAACGGAGCCGTTCGGGGCGATTGCTCTTCCATTCATCCTATACCAAGCCCCTGGAAAGCCAAAAATGCTGACATTTTCCCCGGCAAACCTTACATCGGATGGACCTTTTTGCCAAGACTCAATCCAGGCATACCCAGCGTCGCTGGCCCAGGGATCGATCCTCGCCTTCCAGCCGCAGCAGGTACAACCCTGCCGGGAGGGCCAGCCGCAGGGTCGTATTACCTGATTTGCCCGCATTCCACTGCCCCACCTGCTGGCCCAGCAAGTTGAAGGCCCGCAAGGTAGCGGGACTTCCCTGCCAGCGAAGCGTCACCTGGTCGCGCCCGGGATTGGGGTACAGCTCCCAGCTGGCTTCGGGGGCTGCCTCTTGGCGTCCCACGCTCAAGCAGTCGGGGCCCATCAAAATGTTGCGCTGGCAAAAGGCAAAGGTGATCTGCGCCTCGTGGGCCCCGCCGTAGAGGGCCCGGTCGGCTTCCAGTAGCAGGTTGGACCCATCAGCCATGCTCATGCCGGTCACGTTGCCGTAGAGCATCTGCAGCTGTAGGCGGTCGACCACGGCTGCGCCCAGGTCCGCCCGCAACGCCATCAGCGTCGAGGCCCAGAGGGTCCCCAAGGTGTAAATGTTGATCACATCGGGGGGATATTGGCTGGGCTCGTCCACGACCCGCCCCGGCCAAAACTCGTTGTGCCCATCCCAATTGTAAACCAACTCCTGCTGGTGGGGCGAGAGGGCGGCTGAGTAGCTCGCCGCCAGGTAGTCGGCATAGCCTTCTTCCAAGCCGTTGCGCTCCACGCCGCCCCGCGTATCGGGCGCCGCCGCGTGAGTCAGGGCATGGCCATATTCATGCACGATGGGGTCGGCATCCTCCGCATCATCCACCCCCCCATCGCCAAATAGCAGGTAGGAATCCAGGCCATTGGGCACGAAGCGCGAATTGTCCTGGTTGCCAAGTCCATGGGCGTCAGCGACCACCGGATAGTTGTGCAAGCTGTCGAAGCCCAAGGCTTGCACGTAGCGCTGGAAGGCGTCGATATGGTAGTAGACCATCACATCCTCGAAGCCCGCCTGGTCACGGGTGAAGAAAAAGGTACCGTCAGGGCTGCTGGCTGGTTCGATGAAAAAGCTCTGCCGGTCTTCCAGCCGCACGTAAGGCCCGTCTAGGTAAAAGGTGTCATGCTCATACCGCAAGTCCAGCAACACTACTGTGTCCATCAGGCTTTCGAGCAGGGGAGAATGGGCGTCGTTGTTGTCGATGAACCGGTCGCCGTAAAAGACGTTGGCTTTGGTACAGGGATCCGGCAGAAACACCCGCCCGATCCCGCTGCTGTCTTGCCCGCTGGCAAAAGCCTTGTCTCGCGGTTCTCGCTGGAGTTCTACGCCGGTGGTGGCATCGAAAATGATTTCCCAAGAAGAAACGGCTTGCTCACGGCTGAAAGTTTCGACCCGGTAAGCGGGCTGCAAGCGACCGGCCACGGGCCACCATATTTTTTCGCTGTGGACCTCATACGCCGCCACCGTTTCAGCCATCCGGGCCTCTAGCGCCAGCAGCGGATAAGAAAAAGAAGCCGATCCCGGGCGGTTGACCGAATCGAGGCTACCCAGCAGCGACCATAGCGTGCCATCGGCAGAAAGGTTGACCTTTATTCCCTGGCGGTAAAGGGGAAATCCTTGGTAGGTCTGGCGAAAATAGTAGTGCAAGCCCCCTGCCGACCGGCGCCGGTGCTGGAGTTCCAGGTGGTGGTTTTCTGCCTGGAGAAAAGGATACCGCTGGTACAAGAAGGCCTGCACGGTAGCGGGCTGGCTGTCTGCCAATCGCTGGTCCAGGCGATGGTAGCGATCTTGGGCGGGCATTAGGCCCAAGGTCAACAGCAGCAGCGTGCAGCAAAAGAAAGTTTTCATGAGACTGACAGGTGAGCGGGAAAAAGCTGAGACAAGCCCAGGCCACTGGACATCCTACGAGTAAGGGTTGTTTTTTTGATAGGTCTGGGACTCCGGGAACCGGAGATAAACAGGAGACAAAACCCTTTTCCGAGGTCAACGCAAAAGTAGGGAACAGGGGTGCTTGCAGTCAGCAAAAAGGCCAACCAGAGAGGGCTAAGCCTCCGGCTTACGCGCCGCTACGATGTACATCATGCTACCCCCCGCCGAGATGAAAGTCCCTTCCTTGAGCTTTTGCAGCAGGGCAATTTTGTAGAGCGCAAGCCGCTGCCAATAGAGGTCGAATTCGGCCCGGCTGCCGCCGCCGGCCAGGTAGTAGCGGAGGTTTTCTTCGTAGCCAAAGCCCCCGTCCCCGCTTTCGAGCCAAGTGATGAGCTGGGCCACCCGGATGCGCATTTCGCGGGTTTCGTAGGGAGGAATGATGGGCATGGCCTTGTCCGAAAGCCAGACGTGGATGTCTTCGAGCCCCGCCTGCGAAAAGAGATCCGGCACCACGTCGCCGAGGGAACTGAAGCCCTCACCCAAGGCTTTTTTGCCTTTTTCGCAGCGCAGGCGAAAGGCCACCAGTTCCAGCACATCCTCAATGTCGTAGTCCGTCTCCACGTAGCGGTCAAACATGAGGTTGGGGACCAGGTTGTTGGGTTCCATGGCCACCAGCCAACCCCCGGGCCGGACCACCCGCATCATTTCAGCGATGGCAGCGCGAGGGCGTTCGAGGTGAATGAGGAGCGTCTGGCAAACCGCCAGGTCGAGCTGCGCATCTTCCAGGGGAATTTCGTAGGCCGTCCCGGTTTGGAATTCGAAGCTGACGGGCAGCTCGGCCCGCTTCTTGGCTTGGCGCTTGGCGGCGCGGATGTAGCGCGGCTCGATATCGAGGCCAAACACCTGGGCCCCCTCCGGCAGGTGGGGGGCCAGCTTGAAGGCCATCATGCCTTTGCCACAGCCGATGTCGGCCAAGGCCGTACACTGGTCCAGTTCCAGCCGTTGGGCCAGCAGGTCGAGGTAGTCATCATTCCACCAATATTTGCGGGATTCTACCAGGTGATCTTCAGAGTGAGCTTGGCTTTTGGGTTGGTCTCTGCGCATAGAAAAATACCTCCTGCTTCGGGTCATTTTCCCCAAATCCCAGCAAAGGCAGGTTTTGAGAAGGGATAAAGGTACAAGGAAGCAGGAGAAAATGAAAAGGGGGGAACCAACAGCCTCAATAGGTAAGCTCAGGGGCCAAAGGCTTCATTTCTTCCCCCTCCAACCCAAAGCCCGCCCATAGCCGCTGCCCTTCAAAGTCCTCAAAATAATCAAGGCGCAGGGGATAGACCCCCGCCTCCAGCGCGATACGGCCCCAGCGACGACGGGCTTGGTGCGAGCCATCATTGTCCACCACCAACTCCCCGTCCACGTATAGCTTACTGCCATCATCCGAGTAGGTCATAAACTGGTAGATGCCCGTCTGCGGGATTTCGACGTAGCCTTCGTAGCGAATGGCAAAATGGTCGTCCCGTTGGGCAATGGCCAGAAGGTCAAATTCGGTGGCTACCCCCGTCTTGATCGGCTCCAGGGTGGAAAAATCGGGGAGCAAGGGGAAATTGCCTTCGAAATACTGGAAGCGCATGCCCGGCTTGCGGCGGCGCTTTACTTTCGGG
>CAZIVQ010000489.1:0-2381 GCA_964542415.1 uncultured Bacteroidia bacterium
TGTTCTCTGAAAACTGCCTCATGAAACGCTGGCTCTTTTGCGTATTGGCTCACGTCTGCGGCGGCATTTGGGCCCAGAACCTGGTTCCCAACCCGGACTTTGACCAGTACGAGAGCTGTCCCCCTTACCTGGGGCAGATCCATCAGGCGGTGGGCTGGGATTCGCCCAATTTTGCCACTACCGACTACTTCCACGCCTGTTCCGACTCGGTCAATGGAAACGGGGTCCCCGCCAACCGCCTGGGCTGGCAGCAAGCCCGCCGCGGCCAGGGCTATGCCGGGCTACGGCTGTGGATTCCCCCCGGCATCAGCACCCCGAACCAGCGCGAGTACCTCGTCACGGAGCTGAGCGCGCCCCTTCAGGCCGACAGCCTCTACCGGCTGGGCTTTTACGCCAGTCTGGCCGATTTCTCTACCCACACCACCGACGCCCTCGGGTTCGGCCTGAGCGACACGGCTTGGGGGCAGGCGACTTTCCAGCCGTTTGAACCCGCTTTGCGCCTTTCCCCTGGAGACTACCTCACCGACCGCGACGGCTGGACCTGGATCACCGGCAGCTACCGGGCCCGTGGCGGCGAGCGCCACCTCATCCTGGGCAATTTTTTGCCTGATTCTGCCCTGAACCTGGTAGAAGTGGTTCCGCAGGGCGAACCTGTACTGGCCGCTTACGTGTACCTCGACCAGATTTCGGTAGAGAAAATTCCTCTTCGTAGCCATTCGCTGGACGACAGCCTACCGCCAGATACGATCGCCTGCCCGCCGGGTAACGGCATCCGTTTTGAAACCCTGGATAGCTTGCTCTGCAAAGCAGGCAGTTGGCGGGTAGCCGGGCCGGAAGGGGCGAGCCGCTACCTCTGGGAGAACGGCACCGAAGAACGCGAACGAGACCTGCAAGCCGCTGGCAGGTACCAGCTGACCAGCTACTTTCCCTGTGATACGCTGGTGCAAGAGATTCGGGTCGATACCATCGACTGCGGCTGTGGCTTTTTACCCCAAAATGTCTTCAGCCCCAACGGCGATGGCATCAATGACCGCTTTGATCCCCAACTCGCGTCGGGCGTGAGCGAGTTGCAGTTGGCTATTTTTGACCGCTGGGGGCGGCGGGTCTATGCTACGAGTCGTTTGGCAGAAGCGCGTTGGGATGGGCAGTTTCAAGGGCGTCCCGCCCCCGCAGGTACCTACTTCTGGTCACTAAGCTTTCGCTGTCAGGATGGCCCGGAGGCAGAAATGCGGCATGCCAGGGGGGACTTGTGGTTGGTGCGATGAAAGATGCGGGCTATTTTTTTCACGCCAAGCCGCCAAGAAAGAAGCCCTTTGCGCCTTTGCGTGCGTTTTCCCCGCTCACCCCTCCACCCCCAGATGCAAAATCCGGCTGCCGGTCTGGTTGATGGGGTTGATGCTCTTGCCCACGACCACGCCCGCCTGCGGAGCAAAATATTCCTTTACCTTGTCGCCAAAGACATTACGGACGACGGCGATACGTTCTCCGGCGGCGATGTGCTTGGTGATGGGGGGAAACACCTCCAGGACCCCGCCTGCATCGGTGTAGAGCCAGTAAGAATGCTCGCAGCGTACGGGGGGCTCGTCTGGCTCGATGATCGCCTGGTCGATCATGCCGAAGTCAGCCATCACATTCTCGATGCCGGTGATCGAAGAGCGGATCATGCCCCGCTGAAACTTGTGGGGGTCGCCCGCTTCGACGGTAATGGCGGGGATGTCCATGGCCATGGCGGCACTTCGCAAGGTGCCATCGGCCCCGTTGTTGTTGACGATGATGTCCGCATTTTGCAGGTAGGCCATGCGGGCCGTCTGCTCGATGCGCATGTTGGCGCGGATGTAGTAAGAATTGACCCGCCCGAAGCTGGCGGTGTGGATGTCGATCAAGAACTCGAAGTGGCGGATGATCTTCTTGATCAGGCGATGGGCGTAGACCTGGCCGTTGTTACCCATGGCGTTGCCCGGCATGATGCGGTTGAGGTCTTGGGCATCGTTGAAATAGCGCTGGTTGAGCAAGAAGCCAGGCGTATTGAGTACGGGTACGCCCACCACAGTACCCCGCAGGGCGTGTACGTCCAGGCCTTTAAAGACCTGCTGGATAATGGGCAATCCGTTGAGTTCGTTGCCGTGAATGGCAGCGGTCAGGCCCAGCACCGGGCCCGGCTCCAATCCCTTGGCGATCATCACGGGCACCAGCACGGGCTGATTCATCCCAGTGGAAACGATGTGGACCCAATAGCGGGTGATTTGTCCGGCGGGGGCAGCGGCAAGGTCAAGTTCTTTGACGCGGTTTTCGTTTTCTTTCATGAAAAATTAGTCTGCGCCGCAAAGGTAGCAGAAAAGGGCGAGTAGCGATAAGCGACAAGCGATGTGGCGATAAGCGAT
>CAZIVQ010000489.1:2481-4280 GCA_964542415.1 uncultured Bacteroidia bacterium
CCGGCACAGCCTACTCACAAATCTCATCCAGCAGCCCGTCGTCATTGTTGAGCGAGCGAAACAGCCGCTTTTTAAGCCGGCCCTTCTGGTTGATCAGGTCGATGGCCATGCGGTCGATGGCCACCATCGCCAGCAAAGTCTGGATGTAGCCCTCGATCAGGTCGTCGACACTCACCCCGAGCTTGTTGAAGTCCTTGCGGTCCATCATCACCAGACGAGAACTGTCCGAAGTAAAGGTGCCATCGTCCAGCTTGATCGAAAGGTTGGTGCCGAGCATGTCCCAAGAAGGGGTTTCGGCCGTGGGGTGGTCCATCAAGGGCGTGTGGGCCCGGCGGGCATAGAGCGCAATGGGCCGCATGCTGCCTTCGCGCTGGGCCAGCATCATGCGCAGGTCGGCGACAAAGCTCTCGTTGCGCTTGTTGGGCATGGTCCCCACGTGGTAGAGTCGCCCGGACGCACCGGTCGAAGACCAATGATAGTTGCCGATCAGGCTCTGCACGATGAACATATCGTAGGTAAATTCTTTGGCCATAAAATCGGCCAGCTCCGACTCCCGGGTGATGGTGTAGACCCCCTGTCCGGCATTGCCGTAGGGAATCTTGATCACCGCATGCCCGCCTAATTTTCGCACCCAGAGCGGAATCTCCTCCTTGCGCACATCCCAGATCGTCTCTGGGGTAAGGATGTGGAGGCCGTGCTCCTCAATCTCGGCATTGTAAAAATCGTAGGCCTTGGCCGCCATCATTTTGTTGCGTCCCCCAGCCAAGCAAGCGATGATGGGGTTGAAAATGAGGGTTTTGGTGCTCACTGGAATGCGGTTCCAGGGCCGCTGCGTCACGTAGCGGAATGCCGCCCGGATGGGATGCCATTCGCCCGCTTCGTCTCGTACTTCCAGCAAGCCATCGGTAAAGCGAGCCGGAGGGTCCTGGTCATGCCGGAAAAAAGGCACGTAGTAGACCGGCTCCTTCATCACATCAGCCATGGTCGCCGCATAGCCTGAGGCTTCCATGGGGTTTTTGTCATACAGCACCGCCAGGCCCCCCTTGAGGCGGCCCTTCCGCCGGTCCACCAGCGGCTTGAAGGTCTGTTCCATGTAGACCCGGTAGCCGCCCTGTTCCTGGTACTCGTCGATCAGGGGCATCGACTTGTGGCCCGAGGGGCTGCTGTTGGTTTCGATGACCACCATCTTGCGCTCCCCGGCTGCATTGGTGACATGGAAAAGGTCAGCCCCGCCATGGTGAAAAAAACGCGGCTGGTAGTGCATCAGCTCCGCCAGGTAGGCCCGGTCTACCTGGGGGTTCAGGTGGCAATACCGGTTGAGGATGCGGTCTGGCTCCAGGTTGAGAAAAAATGCCACCAGCGGGTGGATCTGGGCGTTGAGGGCCTTGGGATACCAATGGTGGTCAGGTTCGAAGTGACCAGGATGCACCAGTTGGGTGGTATACGTTTTGGAAGTAGTGGACATGGAAATGCAGGAGAAATAGAAAAATAAAGCGAAAACCTCAAGGTCCTTGCCGTCTGCAAGCAGAACCTTTTTTACCGATCGGAAAGATACGGAGAAAGCCCAAACTCAGGGAAGAAAATCCATGCTACGCCTGAGGGGGGAAGAAGTTGAAAATCAACCAGAAAAGACGCCTGCAGCGCGCAGAAGCCCTGCCCGGCAAAAGCGGCGCAATGATGCAGCCCTTTGGCTGGATTTCCTACCCAGAAGGCAATTTTTTTTGCGAAGCAAAAATGATCGCGCTCTTCGACGACTCCGACCTGTCGGCCTAAGGCGGATCGTCGAAGAAGGTAGTTCC
>CAZIVQ010000490.1:0-4267 GCA_964542415.1 uncultured Bacteroidia bacterium
TCCTACTCCACCCCGCCCCAGCACAGATACTTCATCACCAGGAAGTCATCCATCCCGTACTTCGATCCCTCCCGGCCAAAGCCACTTTGCTTGATGCCGCCAAAGGGCGCCACCGCGGTAGAAATCATGCCGGTATTGATGCCGACCATGCCATATTCCAGGGCCTCTGCCACCCACCAAATACGGGCGTGGTCCCGGCCATAGAAGTACGAGGCCAGCCCAAAAGGCGTGTCATTGGCCAGCTCGATCACCTCTGCCTCCGTCTCAAAGCGAGTCACCGGCGCAATGGGGCCAAAGATCTCTTCCTGGTTGATCTCCATGCCGGGCCTCACCCCAGTCAACACCGTCGGCTCGAAAAAAGCCCCTCCTGCCGCCAAGGCTTTGGGCTTGCCTCCGGTCAGGACCTTGGCCCCTTTGGCGGTGGCATCGGCCAGCAGCCGCGCTACCTTTTCCAGCGCTTCGGCATTGATCAGCGGGCCAATCTCAATCCCTTCCTCCAAGCCATTGCCCACTGTCAGTCCAGCCGCGGCCTCGGCGAGTTTTTGGGTAAAAGCCTCATAGATGCCTGCTTGGGCATACAAGCGGTTGGCGCAGACGCAGGTCTGTCCCGCATTGCGGTACTTGGAGGCGATAGCCCCTGCCACGGCGGCGTCCAGGTCAGCGTCGTCAAAGACGATGAAAGGCGCATTGCCGCCCAGCTCCAGGGAGAGCTTCTTGACTGTGTCGGCGCTCTGAGCCATGAGCATCTTGCCGATTTCCGTGGAGCCGGTAAACGATAATTTGCGCACCAAGGGGTTGCTGGTCAGCTCTTTTCCTACGGCCGCGGGCTGGCTAGTGGTCACCACGTTGAGCACCCCGGCGGGAAAGCCTGCCTCTTCAGCCAGGGACGCCAGAGCCAGGGCAGAAAGCGGGGTGTCCTCAGCGGGCTTGATCACCACGGTACACCCGGCGGCCAGGGCCGGAGCCACCTTGCGGGTGATCATGGCGTTGGGGAAATTCCAGGGGGTGATGGCTGCCGCCACCCCAATGGGCTGCCGCAGGGTCAAGATGCGCAGTCCGGCAGCATGCCCCGGAATCACATCGCCGTAGACCCGCCGGGCTTCTTCGGCAAACCACTCGACGAAGGAGGCTCCGTAGCGAATCTCGCCTTTAGCCTCTGCCAAGGGCTTGCCTTGCTCGCTGGTGAGCAGCAGCGCCAGGTCGTCCAGGTGCTGCATTTGCAGGGCATACCATTTTTTGAGGATGTTGGCCCGCTCCCCGGCGGGTAAGTCTCGCCAGGCAGGAAAGGCCTTGGCTGCGGCTTCAACGGCTTGGCGGGTGTCGGTCCCGCCCATGTCTGGCACCTGGCCGAGCGGGCTACCATCATAGGGGTTGTGTACCGTAAAGGTGCGGCCATCCTGGGCATCGACCCATTGGCCGTTGATGAGGGTTTGGTGACGGAGTAAACTGGGATGAGAAAGGGTCATGGAGTAGAGGGCTTAAGGGGTGAAAGAATAAGAGGCGAGAAAAGATGACGGTCCCTAAGTAAAGGAGAGAAAATAAGCCGCACCAGCAGGCAGCTACTTTTCGATGAATCAAGGAATAAAACCGAAGAATAGTGTCCTATATGAGGGCTGTATGACGCTGAGGCATCGGAAAAGAGCAAATGATGGAACAGGTTATTTTTGATCCTTTACTAAGGGAGGCTGATGGCTACCGCTTCCAATAACTAGGGCTGAGCTTGGCCCAGTGGTCTCGCCAGCGCGAACGCTTGGGGGCCGGAACAGCCGAAAATAGAGGGCCATTTAATTTATGGCCCCGTCACTACCGCTACCAGGCTCAAGGCAATTACCCCCAAGTCCTGAAGTACCGCCAAAGAAGTCTGGCCATCGAAGTAGCGCTCGGCAGCCAGATAAGCTCCTCCGCTCCATGCGCCTGCAGCAGGCCGCCGAGCTGATCCGAAAAGAAGCCGGCAACGTCTCCGACATCGCCTACCAGTATTGCTTCTCCGACCCCACCAACTTTGCCCGGGCCTTCAAGGCGCAGTTTGGGATGAGCCCGAGTCAGTATCGGGAAGGGGGGGAAGGGAATAAGAGTGTAGGGTGTAGGGTGTAGGGTGTAGGGTGTAGGGTGTAGGGTGTAGGGTGTAGGGTAAAAAAGTCGGTTTCAGTGTACTGGGGGCGGTTTTTTGTGGTATGTTCAAAAATGATCGGGATCGGTTGGTTTGCCCTGAGTGGCCTTTTCGGGGGTAGCCTACCTTCGTTTTGTTGCTGCTTGGTGGGCCGGGACAAGCCCCCGGCTCTTTACCCCCAATTTATCCTAGCCGATATGCGAATGTTACTGCTGCTGACTTGGGTGCTGCTTGGAGGACTGCTCCTCCCCGCCCAAAGCTCGACTGACTCCCTCCCGGTTGACTCGCTCCTGAGCCGATACCATACCATCACCGATGATTCTAGCCGGCTGGAAGCAGGGCTGGTTTTGCTCTATAAACTGGAAAGGGTAGCCCCCACCCGCGCCATTGAGATGCGCGAAGAGCTGGGGGAGTTGCTGGATCGCCGGCCGGTATCTGACTCGACCTGGGCGGCATGGACATTCAGGTACCTCAACGGGCTTCAATTCGCTTATTACAATGTAGGTGACCACGAAGCGGCCCTGAGCCTGCTTATGGAACAGCTGGCCCTGGCGCAAACGCTGGGAGACCGGGAGCAAGAAGCTACCGTGCTGGCCAATATCGGGGTTTTGTACCACGACCAAGAAATGTATGCGGAGGCCTTGGCCTACCATCGCAAAAGCCTGGCCATCCAGGAAGAATTCGAAGACATCTATGGGTTGGCCTTGGGCTTGGGCAACATTGGGTTGCTGTACAGCAACATGAAAGAAGCCGGCCTGATAACGCAAGATTCCAGCCTCTACTATTACCAACGCTCCCTGGAGCTGATGAAAGCCCCCCAGATGTACGACCGGGAAGGGGCTATGGGATGGATGATGAATAACATTGGGGGATGGTATGAAGCCCAGGGACGAATCGACTCTGCTTTCGCTTATTATTTCCGCTCCCTGGAGATCCGCCAATCCATCAATCATCTGGTGGGCATGCTGATCGTGAACCGGGACCTGGCCCACTTATTTGATCAGACCGGCAACCAGCCCCAAGCCCTGGCGCATATCAATGCTAGCATCCGGCTGGCTGAGGACCATCACATCGCCTACGGCATCGAGGCCAGTTATTTGTTGCGGAGCCAATTGCGGGCCAAGACGAGCGACTTCGAAGGGGCCTGGTCCGACCACCAGCGCTACGTACAGTTACGCGATTCTATCGTGAGCGAGGAAAATGCCAAGCGCCTGATCCAGCAGACCATGCGATATGAGTACGGTCGTAAACATCTGGCCGATAGCCTGGCGTTTGCGGCGGAAAAGCGCTTGCAGCAGGAGGAAATCCAGCGGCAGCGGGTGATTCGCAATGGCTCGCTCAGCGGGTTGGTCTTGCTGGGGGTGTTTGCGGCCATTCTTTTTGTGCAGCGCCGCCGGATTTCCCGGGCCAAGCGCCAAAGCGACGAACTGTTGCTGAACATTCTCCCCGCTGAGACCGCCGCCGAACTGAAAGCCACCGGCGCCGCCGCCGCTAAGGAATACGAGCGGGTTTCGGTGCTCTTTTCCGACTTTATCGGCTTTACCCAACTGGCCGAGCGACTGAACGCTGCCGAGCTCGTGGCCGAAATCAACGTCTGCTTCAAGGCCTTTGACGAGATCATGACCACCTACGGCCTCGAAAAGATCAAGACCATCGGCGACGCCTACATGGCCGCCGGGGGCCTGCCCGATCCCCTGGGGGCCAATACCCGGGATGTGGTTCATGCCGGGCTGGCCATGCAGCAGTTTATCAGGCAGCGCAAGGTCGAGCGTGCGGCCGCGGGCTTGCCCTACTTCGAGATGCGCGTCGGCATCCACACCGGCCCGGTCATTGCCGGGGTGGTAGGGGTCAAAAAGTTCCAGTACGACGTATGGGGCGATACCGTCAATACCGCCAGCCGGATGGAGTCCGGTGGGGCCGTGGGGGAAGTCAACGTTTCTGCGACCACCTACGCGCTGCTAAAGGAGGAACCTGGGCTCAGCTTCGAATCCCGGGGCGCCATCGAAGTGAAGGGTAAGGGGCAGATGCAGATGTACTTTGTGCGGAGCGCGCCTGACAGCGCCGAGGCGGAGGATTATTTGATTCAAAAATTGTCGTAGGCCTAAAGGCCTGCCCGGAATTTTTGGTTCTCTGACAAAAAAGGCGGAATACTTCGTT
>CAZIVQ010000491.1:0-4266 GCA_964542415.1 uncultured Bacteroidia bacterium
GCTCTTCCGATCTGTCTATCCCCGAGGGGATGGCAATCGGCAGAGCGATAGCCTGGCCTCGCCCTCGGAAGGGAGCGCTGCTCAACCTCAAGGATCGTGGGTATTCTGGGGGCTGGGCTTGCTGGGAGGAGGCTTGTTGCTGGGCTTGGGTAGGCTGGGCTTTTGGTACCGGCGAGTGAAAGAAAGGGTTGAAGCTTTGGACCAGCGCTTTGCGGCCATGCAGCGGGTAGGGGAAATCGGTTGCTGGGAGTATGAGGTAGCAACCAGGCAAATGTGGTGGTCGAAAGAAATGTACCATTTGCTAGGCGTGGAGCCCAGCCCGGGGCAGCAGCCTCGCTTAGCGCGGCTGCTGGAACGGACGCATGAGGAAGACCGGGCCCAGGTATTGGAGCGCTGGGAGGGCTATAGCCGCGGGCAGCAGCCCGGGCATCCGCTGGTATTCCGGGTGATATTGCCCCAAGGCAACACCCGTTACCTCCAGGAGGTAGGAGAATTTCAGCCGCAGCCTGCCGGGCAGGCCAAAGCCATGGTCTTTGGCACCACCCAAGACGTGACCGCCCGGGAAGAAGCCAAACTGGCCCGCAAAGAAGCCCAAGCCTTTGTAGAATTAATGGTAGAGGTGGGAAAAAGGTTCATTTCCAGCACCCTCTCCGAAATCGAAGCCAACCTGGAACCAGCCCTCGAAGCCTTTATTGCTTCCCTGGGCATCGACCACGCCTACTGGCTGACCCTCACCGACCAGCGGCAGCTTCGTACCGTTTATGAAGCCCACCGGCCGGGTAGCCGTGAGCATGAGCAACTGGACCGCCTGATCGAAGAAACCGAAGAAATGGACTGGCTGATTAACCGCTTGCAAGCCGGCGAGGATAGCACCTGGCTGACCAAAGGAGCGTTTCGCCATGGCCCGGGCGCCAATTTGCTGGAGCGCCATGGCATCGATGCTTTGGTGATGTGCCCCTTGCAGGTGGAGGGAGAATTGGCCGGCTGCCTGGGCTTTGGCTGGAAAACCATGCCGGCCATGGACTATGCGCGTTTGGGCAAACGCATGAAGCTCATCGCCCAGTTTTTTGGGTATTTGCTCCAGCGCAAGCAAGCCGAAGCCCGCAGCAAAGCGGCCTTGATCGCCGGGCAAGAAAGAGAAAGAAAACGGCTGGCCGAAGACATCCACGATGGCCTTTCGCCCATGCTTTCGGCCCTGCGCCTCAAAATTGATGCATTTGCGGGCCGGGAGCAGGACACCGAGGCTTTTTTCGCCGAAATGCAACAGATGGTGGCTGCTACTCATCAGGAAGTCCGTACCATTTCTCACAACCTTTCTGCCCTGCAACTGCAAAAAAAAGGCTTGAAAACCGGTTTGGAAGAATTGGCTGGCATGTTGTCTCAAGAGCGCCTGCAGATCAGCTGCCACGTGATGCTGAAAAGCGGTAGCTTGTCAGAAGCCATGACCACGGGCATTTACCGCATGGCGCAGGAGTTGCTGGTCAATGTCGTGCGACATGCCGAAGCCAGCCGGGCCACGTTGCAGCTCCTGGATCATGGAGACCACTTCATTTTGATGGTCAGCGACAATGGCCAAGGCATGGAGCCCGAGGCCTTGCAGCGCCCCGCCGGCATCGGTTGGCTCAACCTGATCGAGCGCCTCAGTGCCCTCAACGGTCGCTACCACCTGGATAGCTCCCCCGGACAGGGAACCAGCATAACCTTAGAAATTCCCCGATGAACCCTACACCTATTATGGTCGCCGACGACCATCCGCTTTTTCTCGATGGGCTGGTGGCAGTCATCAACCTCCTGCCTGGCTACAAAGTCACCGGGCAGGCTCACAATGGCAAAGACCTGCTGCAAGCGGTGCGAAAAAACCCGCCACAGGTGGTCATTACCGACCTTCGGATGCCAGAAATGGATGGCTTGCAAGTCGTTCGCCAGGTCAAACAGGATTTTCCCGACATCAAGGTCCTGGTCCTGACCGTAGACGATGAGGACCGGGAGGTACTAAAGGTTTTGCGCGAAGGAGCAGATGGCTACCTGTTGAAAAGCACCGGTAGGGAAGGCTTGGAAAAAGCGCTTGCCCTGGTCATGGAGGGGGAAAAGTACTACTCCCCGGAGGTGTCCAGCCAGCTGATTCATCATCTCATTCACGAAGGGGTTTCTAAACCCAGAAAGCCGGTATCGCCTTCCTCTGCGGTACCTGGGGCAAATTTTGAGGATCCCTTGCTCACCGACCGGGAAAAGGAAGTGCTGATTCTGATCGTAAGGCAAGAAATGACCAACGATCGCATCGCCCGCGAATTGAAAATCAGCAAGCGCACCGTCGATACCCACCGAAAAAACCTGTTGCTCAAGACCCAAGCGGCCAATACCGTGGGGCTGGTCAAATACGCGCTCAAGCGGGGGTTGATATGAAACAAGCACTAGAATCTCGGTTGAGGCGGGCTGAAAAATTACCTGAAGAAATAGCCTAAGCTTTTTGCGTAAGTTTTTATGCGTAAGTGTTGATGACGTCCTTTCACGCAAAAATACGGATAAAAGGGTATAGTAATAGTCAAAAAAAATTTTCACCTTTCGACCAGAAACAAAAAACGACCCTGGCTAATTTTTTCTCTAATTAGTCGAATGTTGGATCAGGATTTGTGTCTTTAGAAAACAAAATCGGACAAGATTGCTTATTGTAACCTATACCCGGATATTTCGATTATTGAAATAAGCCCATCGACTAACTAAAAAAACACTTCTTTTTCAAAGAAGATTAAGAATCTGAGCATTCCATCGGCCCCTTGTCAGAGCAATCTGGCGGGGGTTTTTTGCATGAACAGAATGACCTATTAATTTTTTGATATATACTAAAGCCATTGCTAGCCTAGTGCTATCCCTGGCAGTTCGGGCAAAAGTACGTACCCCGGCCTCCCAGCACCATGCGGGTAAGCTCAGTTTGGCAACGCGGGCAATGCCCAGCCTTCCAGCGCTCGTTGACCATATACTTTTGGGGGAAAGCCTCGTAACGGGCGCGGTATTTGATCGCCATCTGCAAAATGTCCTGCATGGCCTGGTACAAAGCCCCAAAAGTCGATTCCGGAAGGTCGCTACACCGGCTTTCTGGAGGGATCCGCGCCTGAAACAGCATCTCGTCGGCGATCCAGTTGCCTAGCCCGGCGAAGTGCTGCTGTTGGAGCAGGGCCGACTTCAGGTAGGCCTTCCGGCCTTGCAAGGCCGCCACAAAATCCGTTTCGCTGATCGCCAAGGCATCAGGCCCGAGCTTGTTGGCGGATTGAAAGTCCGCCACTGAAGGGGTGAGTTTGAGCCGGCTAAACTTGCGCATGCTGGCAAAAGCCAGCGCATACCCATTCTCAAACAAAAAACTCACCCGGGTGAAACGAGGCCCAGGGCTGTCTCCCTGATGGTATTTCAGGTAGCCGGTCATGCCAAAGTGCAGCATCAGCACCGGCCCCTCGTCCAGTTGTACAAACAAGTATTTGCCGATGCGGGTGGTCTGCTGAAAACACCGTCCCAAGACCGTTGCTTGCAACGCTTCACGGCCACTTGGCACCATACGGCCTTCGTTCTCGAAAGTGACCTCGGCAATGGGCTGCTGCAAAGCGGTGGTTTCCAGGTACCGGCGGTAGCCTTCGACTTCAGGCAATTCTGGCATAAATATAGGGGTTTTGGTCTGCCTCAAGAAACAAACTGCACCCCGCTTGGTTTTATTCTGCAATACATAAAAAATTCAATCCGCAAAATAAGTGTAGCGGTATGAACAATCTTTTTTTGGAAACACACCTTCTATTTTCATGTCGTTGCAGGTAGCCCTCATTGGAATTTTCATTGCTCAGATGGGCGCCATCTGGCACGCGGTGCGCAACCGCCACCCCCACTGGATCTATTTATTGTTGCTTTTGCCTGGGTTGGGGCTGTTGCTGTACGGCTGGCTGAAACTGTGGCCCGGCCCTCTGTCAGCTCAAGCCCGTCGCACGGAGGCCTGGATCCAAACTACCTTTTTTCCTGAAAGAGAATTGTCCCGCTTGCAACGGCAAGCGGAGGCCTCGCCGACCCTGGAAAACCAACTGGCATTGGCTTGTGGCTACGTGCGCCATGGCAGTCCCGAGCAGGCCACCCAATTAATTTATCGCCTCTTGCAAAATCCAGTTCACCAAGACCGACTGGACTTATGGGAAAGCCTCGCACTGGCCGCTTTTCATGCAGAAGATCACAGCCTGCTGGGGCGTGCCCTGGCCCGGCGACGACGACCACGTCGTCTACGTCTGGCTCGAC
>CAZIVQ010000492.1:0-4261 GCA_964542415.1 uncultured Bacteroidia bacterium
CGCTGGAATCGAGGAGGGCGTCTCGGAAAAATCGTAGTTTTCGGTCGGATACTAAATATTTCATTTGTTCGTACAATCTAGAACTCTCAGCATTGAAAATATAGCACTACCCGGCTCTGAAATTGTTCTAGATTTGAATCGTTTATGGAATCGGGCTAAGGATGAGAATAGAAAGAGATTCAGGCAACAAAGCCCGTCCCGCGTTCTTCTGGCGACATATTTTCGCCTTTATTTTTCCAAAACTCCCTCACAATTTAGCCGACATTTTCCTTTGGGATTTACCACTGAAATTCAGAAGCTGATCCGCTCCAAGGGTTTTCAGAAGTACTTCAAGAATACTTCCTGGATGCTCGGGGGCAAGGTCCTCCAAATGGGGGTCACCTTTTTTGTCACTGCTTATGTAGCGCGCTACCTGGGCCCGAGCGATTTTGGTTTGCTCAACTATGCCCGCAGCTTTGGGACCTTCTTTCTCATCTTTGCGACCCTGGGCTTGCAAACGCTGCTCATGCGCAACCTGGTCGAGAAACCCGAACTAGCGGGAAAGACGTTGGGCACGGCGCTGATGATGCGCTTTGCCTCTTCGCTGGTTTCGATTCTGGTCTTTTTTGGGGTCACGCAATTGTTTCCTGAGCACGACTACCTCACTAATGTCTTGATTTTGCTGGTGGTCGGGAGTGCCTTTTTCCAGTCTTTCGACTCGCTGGAAAGCTACTTTCAGGCCGAGGTCAAATCGCAGTACTCGGTGCAGGTACGGTTTGGTGCGGTCATGTCCTTCTCGGCCATGCAGCTGGTGATGATCTACCTGGAGTTGCCTGTCATTTGGTTTGGTTGGGCTTTTCTTCTGCGCAATGTGATCGCAGGCTTGGGCATGCTCTTCGTCTACCAGCGGCACTTTGGCAAGATGAGCGACTTCAGTTTCGATTTTTCCTACGCCAAAAAGCTGTTCATGGACGCGCTGCCGCTGATCTTTTCGGGGGTGGTCGTTATCCTCTACATGAAAGTGGACCAGGTGATGATCATGAACCTGATGGGCGATGAGGCAGTGGGGCAGTATACCGCGGCCTTGCGCTTTTCGGAGATCTGGTACTTCGGTGGGGGGCTGCTGACGGCTGCCCTGTTCCCGGCTATCGTCAACGCCAAGAAACACAGCGAAAAGCGCTACCTCAAGCGGTTGCAGCATTTCTATGACCTGATGGTCTATGTCGCTATTGGCATCGCCTTGCCGGTGGCCCTGCTGGGGCCTTGGCTGTTGCAGCAGGATTTTCTCTTCGGAGACGCCTACGACGCGGCGGGGCCGGTGCTGCAAATCCACGTGTGGACCCTGGTCTTTGTCTTTCTGGGCGTAGCTGCGAGCAAGCAGCTCATCGCCGAAAACCTCCAGAGAATCGAGCTGTACCGCACCATCTTTGGCGCTGTCATCAACATGATCTTGAACTATTTCCTGATCCAATCCCACGGCATCACCGGGGCGGCGGTAGCGACCCTGATCTCCCAGGCCTTTGCCTCTTGGTTGGGCTACCTGCTCAGCCGCAAAACCTGGACGGTCTTTCGTCTGCAAAGCCGCTCGCTGCTTTTTATCTCGCTCTACGACCGCATCCGGGGCAAGGGCAGCTTTGACATGGATTGAGGACGCGGGATGGGGAGTAGGGGAGTTTTGGGGTATAGGGGAAATAAGGGAAATAGAAGTATAGGGGAATGGGACGAAAAGGATGGAGGCAGGGCTGGTGCGACCCCGCTGGGGTCGGGAAACGATATGGGGCCTTTCTCTACAAAGGTTCAACCCCGCTGGGGTGGTGGGCTACGCTCGGATTCATTTTCTGATCCTTACAACTTACCTCCTTCACCCTGAAAATTGTTCCCTGATCCTTGAGAATTGATCTCTGACCTCTGATCTCTGTATCCTAAAAAGCCGGTATGATCGGCGTTTTTTTAACGAATCTTTTTTATCTTTTTCGATATTCATGGCAACTAACTCAGCAACTTTGGTATCCGATACGGCTCCTACCCCTGCTCCCCAAGCCCGGGCTTCCGATATCGCCCGCGACCAGAAAATGGTCTTCATCGTCGGCAACTCCCGCAGCGGCACGACGATGATGATGCGGATCATTTCCAAGCATCCCCAGATGCACTCTGTCAACGAGATCCACTTCTTCGAGAAGCTGTGGTCTGCCGCTGACAAGACCCGGGTCATCGACGAGGGAGAAGCGGTTTACCTGGCCGAGCGGCTCTACTCCGTGCTCAACGATGGCTACTTGGCGGGCTATACCCCAGGCAAGTACCAGGCCGAGGCCAAAGCCCTGGTCGACACGATTGAGGCCCAGCCTTACTATAGCCACGACGTGTTTTTGGCCTTTGTCAACCAGCAAGCGCAGGCCAACGACAAAACCATTCCTTGCGAGAAGACGCCACAGAATGTGTTTTACATCCGAGAAATCCTGGAGCTATTTCCCAGTGCCCGGGTGATCAACATGGTGCGGGATCCCCGGGGGGTGCTGCTTTCGCAGAAGAAAAAGTGGATGCGCAAGGACAACAAGGACTCCTACATCGCCAAGCACAAAAAAGAAGTGTATCGCCTGAAGGTAAATTACCATCCCTTGACCATCAGCCGTTTGTGGGTCAGCTCCATCGGGGCGAGTTCGCGCATGGAGAGCGATCCGCGGGTGCTGACGGTGCGCTTCGAAGACATCACCGGCCAGCCAGAAGCCGAGCTAAAGCGCATCAGTGAGTTTATCGGGGTGCCTTATTCGGAAGAAATGACCCGGGTGGAGTACATCGGCTCGTCGAATGAGAAGGATGAGGCGGGGAAAGTCGGCATCAAGAAAAACCGGACCGATACCTGGAAGCGCCCGGGCGGGCTGAATGCTGCCGAAATCTGGATCTGCCAGCAATCCACTGGCAAGTTACTCGACCGTTTTGGCTACCAAAAAGCCGAAGTGAGCCCCAATCCCTTTTCGCTGCTGTACTATTACCTCTCTTTTCCGGTCAAACTGGTGCTGGCCCTGCTGATGAACCTGCACCGCATGAAAAACATCGGAGATGCCATCAAGCGTCGCCTGCTCCAAAAGTAGGCGAGCCCTCGTGTGCCTGCAGGCAGGGAGCCGGCCCGGCTGGCTCCCTGCTTTTAGGCTTGTTTTTTGTGTAGACAATCCTGAGTATTGAACCAAGTCGTGGAGAGGCCTGCCGGGGCTTTTCTCGCCTTCAGCCATCGCTTGCTAGACTATGGGTTACATCATCGCCTTTTTTATCCTGTACAACCTGAAGCCAATTACTGGGGGGCTGTTCGTGCTGAAGTTTCTCCCTAACATGGTGCTGCTGATCGGGATCCTGCGCTACGCCTTTTTCCAGCGAGGCAAGGTCTTCCTGACCCGCCTTACTTTCGAATCCAATCTTCATCACTACGGGATTTTTCTGGCCTTTTTGATCGTTAGCCTCATCCGCACCGCCTACCCCAATGCGAGCTTTACCGGTATTCTAAACGATTCGCTGACCATTCTGCTGCTCAACCTGCTGGTCTACGTCTTCATCAGCTACCAATTCAGGCACGCCAAAAGTTTCGATGAGGTCTTTACCCATACCACCCTGAAGCTCATTTTGGTGCCCTCGGTGATCATTGCCGCTTTTCTGCTGGCCTATGTATTTGGGTACAATCATCCCAGTGCAGAGCTGATGCGCGAGGGCGAAGGAGCGGTGCTCCTGCGGGCAGTGGGCATCAACATGCCCAAAAAAACCATCCCCTTTTCCGGTGGCGCTCACCCCAATACGGTCAGTATTTTTGCTGGAGGCATTTTGGTAATGACCGTGGTCGCCCTCTTCGAGCTGAATCTCTCCGCCAAAGTCCGTTTCTGGCTGTGGATGAATGTTGTCTCCTGCCTTGCCTTTATGATTGTGGCCGACTCACGCGGGACCGTGCTTAATTTTGTGGTGGCCATGGGCATGGTGTTCCTTACCACCCGGGTACGCTTTACCGGGGCCCTGCGCGCCTTTATCTTGGTGGTGCCCTGGATGCCATTCCTCTTCATCTCGCTGCTCCAGATTTTGGCTACTACCGGGGTCTTGGCGAGCTTTTCGCGCACCGGGGATACCGAAAACATCACCACTCTTTCTTCCCGCACCCTGATCTGGGAAGCTTGTATCGAAGAAATGGCCGACCTCAAACCCCAGCACTTGGTAGGATGGGGCGAGCATGGCGAATCGCCCGCCGGGGCCTCGGCCAAATATGAAGGCCTGTTTCGGGAAGACCAGTTCGACAACGACCTGATCG
>CAZIVQ010000493.1:0-4251 GCA_964542415.1 uncultured Bacteroidia bacterium
GAGGGGAAAAAAGGCCGAGTCTGCCGAGGCAGATGAGGACTTTCTGACGCAGTACCGCGGAAAAAGGGCAAGGTTAAATGGTTGAGAATTTAGCTCCGCAAGCACTAGCTATTGTCCCGCAGGCGTTTGTTTCTCGCGCTCCGCGTAGCCAAAGACCTTTTTCAGAATCTCTGAAGTCCGCTCCAGGGGATTCTCCCGAATTTTCATTTCCTCTTCTGCTACTTTCAAAAACAAGCCATCGAGGGCCCGATCGGTGGCGTATTTCACAATGTCGGTTTCGACCTTGTTGCGCACCAGCGGAATGGAATTGTAGCGGCTAGTGATGTCGCTCCAGAGCTTGGTGGCGTTGACCTCATCAAGGGTAGAGCGGATGATGGGGGAAAAGGTAGCTGCCAGCTGGTTCGAGGTTCTGGCACGGAAGTAGTCCGTGGCCGCGGTCTGGTTGCCGAGCAGAATGTTCTTGGCATCGTTGATGCTCATGCCGGTGATGGCATCGCGGAAGATGGGCAGGGCTTGCTTGGCTCCCTCGGAGGCCCCTCGGTTGAGCCGCGCGACGAAGTCGTCGACGAGGTTGCCCAGGCCGAGGTCGCGTAAGGTATTGGCAGCGAATTCTGCTTCAGGGGGAAAGGGAATCTTTACCTGTGGGTTGTTGAGAAAGCCTCCTTCCGCACCGAGCTGCCCGACCGCGTCGCCGGCGCCCTTGAGCAGGGCCTGCTTCAGCCCGGAGGTCATTTCTCCAGAGGTGGGCTCCAGGCCATACATGGTCTCATTGGCCACTTGCAGCAACTGGTCACAGCCACTAAAGGTCAAAAGCAGAGAAAACAAGACGGAAAATCGAAAAAAGGATCGCATGAATCAAGGGCAATTTGGGTGATGAGGAAAGGGGGAATTTGTCCCCAGGCTACACTTTCTGTTCGGACCGCGTAATACGGGTAGCCATCCGAACAGATTGGGCCCCAAGATCAACAAATTTTGGTACTAAAGCCAACCGTAGGCTCAGCTCTTTCCTGTGGGCGGCTCGTACCCGGGCGGAGGCAGCCAAGCCCCGAAGGCTAAGCTGGTTTTGCCTATGAGCCGCAAGAGGTCGAAACCCCTACCCAGATGACGCTTTTCTCCTTCTCCCCTCCCATGTCGATAAAATTCAGCTATGAGTCGCAGAATGTTGGCTATCTTGCTGACATGAGGGCAATGCTCCGCATATTTTTAGGCGTGACCACCTGCCTCTTTGGGCTCACTGCCTGCACCTTTCAGCAACAGCGGAATACTGGCTTGCCCGAAGGAATCATGCCCAACCAGCTGATTTCGGCCCCCAGTCCCTACTTGCAGCAGCACGCTTACCTGGCCGTAAAATGGGAGCCTTGGTACGAAGACGCCCTGGAGCGGGCGCAGCTCGAAAAAAAGCCCTTGCTCATCAGCCTGGGATATGCTTCCTGCTACTGGTGCCACGAAATGGCGCGTACCACCTTTACGGATAGCAGCGTGGTCAGCCTGCTCAATACTGACTTTGTGCCGGTGCTGGTGGACCGGGAAGAGCGCCCCGACCTCGACTACCTTTACCTGCACGCCTGCCAGGTCATCGGGGACCAGCCCTGTGGCTGGCCGCTCAACGTGGTGGCCCTGCCCGACGGGCGGCCCCTGCGCATCAGCACCTACCAGGGTCCGGCCTCCTACGAGCAGTTTTTACTTCGTAGCCTGGAGCTTTACCAGCAGGCACCGGCCACGGCAGAAGAACTGGCGGCATCGGCCATTGCGCCGCTAAGCCCGCAGCCGACGCCCCCGCAGCGTTCGCGTTTTTCTCCTGCCCAGCTCACCAGCCTCAGCCAAGCTTTCTTGCAGCAAGCCGACTTTCGCCACGGGGGGCAGCAAGGCGCTCCCAAATTTCCCCTTCCTGGCAACTACCGCTTTCTCCTGGACCAGCACCGCTACCAGCCTGATCCGGAACTGCTGCGCTTCACCGAGATCACCCTCCACCGCCTGGCTGACGGCGGTATCTATGACCACCTTGGCGGCGGTTTTTCCCGCCATGCCATCGACGATGCCTGGCAGGTGCCGCGCTTCGAAAAGATGCTCGCCGACAATGCCCAGCTCGTGGGCCTCTATGCCGATGCCTTCCGGCAGACCTATGATCCCCGCTACGAGCAAATCGTCTACGAATCCCTTGCCTTCGTGGCCCGGGAAATGACCAGCCCGGAAGGCGGCTTCTATGCCTCGGTCGATGCCGAGACCGAAGGGCAAGAGGGATTTTTCTATACCTGGGAACAAATCGAGGTAGACATGGTCCTCGGGGCAGATGCCGAGCTTTTTTCTCGCTGCTACAACCTCACCGAAAGGGGAAACTGGCTGGAGGACAAAAACATCCTCTACCGTACCCTCACCGACGCGCAGCTGTCTGCGGCCTATGGCCTCGAACTGGCCACCTGGCAAAGCCGACTGAGCGAAATGCGGGATAAAATGTTCCTTGCCCGGCAAAAGCGGGTCAAGCCGGCTGTAGACCGCAAGGTCATTACCGCCTGGAATGCCCTGATGATCAAGGGCTATCTGGAAGCCTACCGGAGCTTCGACGAGCTGCCCTTTCTGCTGGCGGCTGAGCAAGCGGCGGAACTGCTCAAAGCCCGCTGCCTCGATCCTGATTTTCGCCTGTACCGGTTTTATGAACAAGGCCAAGCCCACGGCAATGGCTTTCTTTCTGACTACGCCTATACCGCCGATGCCTTCATTGCCCTCTACCAGGTCAGCTGTGATGAGCGCTGGCTGGAGCTGGCCCGGGAGCTAACGATCTATGCCCTGACCCATTTTTACAACCCTGGTACCGGGCTGTTTTACTTGACCTCGGACCTGGAGGCCCCCCTCTTCCTGCGCCCTCAGCCCGTGGCCGACGATGTCCTTCCCAGTGCCAATGCCGTCATGGCGCAGGTGCTCTACCAGTTGGGGCGGTACTACGAGCAGGACGCCTTTCGGGAAACGGCCAAAGACATGCTGCGACGGGTGACCCCTGAATTGGCAAACCGGCCCTTCTACCATTACAGCTGGGCCCGGTTGCTGCAACAGATGGTGTACGAGCCGCCCATGGTGGCGCTGCTGGGCCCGGACTGGGAGCGCTTCCGGCAGCAACTCGACCGCAGCTACCTGACGCCGGTACTCTTTACCGGCGGCCGCTATGGCGGCCAATTGCCCAAACTCAAGCGCTTGCCTCCTGTCAATGGGCAGAGTCAGCTCTATCTCTGGCAGCCTTTTGCTCCCTTGGCTGGCCCCTTTGAGTCGGTGCCCGCCCTGAGCGACCGGTTGCCTGGTATCGAGGCTCCGGGGAGAGCAGGGGTCCGGCGGCATTGAGCTATGCTGTAGTTTCGCGGAGCGAAATAGGATTGGCTGGGCGTTTTTCCACACGGGGTCCTGGCTGAGCGCTTAATCCAGCCCAGGCCTAATCAATGGTAATTAATCCCCCAAAAGGTCCGAAGGCGCAGAGGGGATTTCTTTGGTCCTCAGGCAGGTCGGAGTCAGTCGAAGTCGGTGGGCAAGCCCAAATATTCGAAGCGGGCTAATTCAGCCTGTAACTCTCGGAGCTTGCTCCGGTAGCGGTGGTAGGCTGGCTTGCCGAGTAGTTGGTGCATGGGGGGCTCCTCCAGGGTGGTGAGGGTGTACATGGCATCCGCGGCTTTGGCCGGGTCGCCGGATTGCTTCCCGCTCACCCCAGCGATACTTTCCATATTTTTGCTGGCTGAGCCGGCGTAGTCTTCGATCTCGGTGCGGGTAAAGGTGGCCGACCGGCCGGCCCAATCGGTGCGAAAAGGCCCGGGCTCGACATTGATGACCTTGATGCCCAGGTGCTTTACTTCGGCGGCGAGGGCCTCTCCGATGCCTTCGAGGGCAAATTTGGAGCCATTGTAGACCCCTACGCCGGGATAGCCTTGCAGCCCGGCGATGGAGGTAATGTTGAGCACATGGCCGCTGTGCTGGGCGCGCATGTGTGGCAGCACGGCACGCATCAGCCGCAAGGGCCCAAACACGTTGACCTCGAATTGCCGCTGCACTTCTTCCTGCGGCACGGTTTCTACGGGCCCCAGGGAACCATAACCAGCATTATTGACCAGGACATCGAGGCGGCCGTGGGCTTCGAGGATTTGTTTTACGCCGGCTTCCACCTGGGCGTCGTGGGTGACATCCATGAGCAGGCCGGTCAGCTTGCCCGGGGCCAGCGCCTCAAAATCGGCGATTTGAGCGGGCTTGCGCAAGGTGCCGTAGACATGGTCGCCA
>CAZIVQ010000494.1:0-4242 GCA_964542415.1 uncultured Bacteroidia bacterium
CCCTGGATGTCCTCAGGCGTGGTAGCTGGATAAACCAGGTACTGGTAGCTCGCCTCGCTGGGCCGGGGACCGTGGTCCAGCCAGAGCTTGAAGACATCGAGGGTCACCGGCTCTTTGGGAGAATCGGTCTGCTCGTTGATGCGGCGCCAAGAGCCGGTGACGGGGCCGTTTTGCAGCCAAACGGAGGTCGGCTGGGGAAACACGTGGACCACCTGGTCGTGGTACACCCAATCGACCGAATCGTAGCGCCCTTCACCAGCCGGAAGGGGGGTGATTGCTCCCCCAGCGGCAAGCTGTACCTCGCCCCGCAAGTGACATTGGTTCAGGGTGGTGGCCACGGGAAGCTCGGGGTCTTTACCGGAAATGCCCGCGCCCAGGCAGGCGTATGCTTCGTCGAAAAAGAACCAGGCCTTGCGCGCGATCAGGGGGTCATGAGGGCTGCGAAAATCGAAGCCCACCGCGCCGTAGATCTCGTCGGTGGCGGCCCCCACAAAGTCGGTCAGGCCCAGCTGCTGGATGGCTTCGGGGGCAGGAAGGGTGGGTTTTTGCAAAATGGTCGCCCCAGGGATCTGCTGATAATCGTAGACCGGCCAGAGGTCGAAGTATTCGTCCCCCCGCACCGCAAGGTGGTTTGCGCCGTCGCCGCGGTGGTGGTTCAGCAAGCCTTCGCGGTTGTAGGGCACTTCCATGTTGTGGGTGCGGGTCGAATACAGCCGCACCGAGGCAAACCAGTCCGGCCGCTGGAAAGAGAAGTGCTCCGAATGCCAAAAGTAGGTGGCGTGCGAGCGGGTCGGCGGCGCGCCTTGCCCCCGGATGGCCACAATCTCCGCCAACTCCGCCTGCCGGTAGGTCGAAACCTGGAGCAACGCTTTGGCCAGACCCGCACCATAGGGCCGCAGCGTGCCCGGCCGGCTGATGCTGCGGTTTTTGGCTCCCGGGTCCGGGTATTTGCCAAACACCGCAGTCTTGCAGATGCCGTCCAGGAAGTAGTCGATCAGCAGGGCCAGTTTTTCTTCCGAAAAAGCCCAAGCCGTGCCGTCGGTGTAGCGGGCCCATTCTACAAAAGCATTCGCATAGCCCAGGCCGTAGGACAAGGTGTTGTTCACCCCATCCACCCGGTGGTGAAAGCTGTAGTCATGCTGAATGCCCCGGCCGCCCATTTGGCGGTTGGCAAACCCAGTCGGGATATCCCGGAAGCCGTAGCCGTGCTGCGCGCCCACCCAGTCGGAGAACTTGATTTCTCCTTCAATGACCTGAAGGGTGGCGGCAAAGGTGGCTTCATCCTCCAAAAACAGGGCATTTTTGGCCTGGATGCCGGCGATCTTGATGCGGTCACCGCCCGGTCTGGCTCCGGGCGCGTCGAGGTGGGCGCGGCGAATGATGGGCTGGGCTTGCTGGACCAGGGTCGTATCCAATTTGTCGCCCACGAGCAACATCAGGCTGACCAGTCGGTCGGGGGTGTTGATCTGGTTGTGCCACCAGTTTTCGCAGCGGTAATCTTTCGTCACCCAGTGACCCAGGGCCGTTTCTGTGGCCTGGATGACGGCCGGATCTTCATGGTAGCGAGAACTGGCAGTGCGGTAGGCCCGGGCCAGGCTCAGCAGGTGGGACAGGTGGTAGCGGTGCTCGAAGCCAGTGTTGGACAGGTCGGCGTAGTCGATGCCGGGCCAGGTGCCGTCCTCGCGCAGGGTTTCCAACAGGTCGGCAAGGTGCGCCTCATCGACCTGGCTTGCCAGGAGGGTAGCCGTCACCCGGCTTTTGATGGGAGCTAGGGAAGCCTGGCCATGGGCGCGGGGCAGGCCAATCAGGGCCCATAGCAGGGCCGTCAGGCTGGCGTAGAGAAGGGATTTGGGCATGGGGCTGGGTTTTTCCTGGAAAGAAACCAAGCTTTACCCCCTCATCCAAAAAATTTCTCCACCACCTCCTTCACCGTCTTTGCTTCCAGGGGTTTGAGGAGAAAAAGGTCTACCAGCGGATGCTTGTTCCCGTTTTGGGCGTCGAGCTTGTTGAGGGAATTGGTGAGCATGATCAGAGGGGTGGAGGCGATGCCGAGTTCAGGCCGGGCCTGACAAGCGTCGAGAAATTCCCAGCCGTTCATTTCGGGCATGTTGATGTCGAGGAAAATCAAGTCGGGCCGGGGCGTTTGCCCGTCAGGCTCGGGGGTGGTGAGAAAGGCCAGGGCTTCGCGGCCGGTGTAGGCGACTTCTACGTGCTCGCAGACGCCTGCTTTTTGGATGGCCCGGTTATGAAAAAAGTTGTCGTCTTCGCTATCATCGATGACCAGGATAAGCTTCAGGACTTGGTTCATGATTCAAGAGTCGGTTGGCTGGGTGAAGTGGGGCTGGGCTTGGGGTAAGGTAAAGAAAAAGGTGCTGCCCAGGCTGGGGGTAGATTCGACCCAAATTTTCCCTCGGTAGTTTTGTACGATCTTTTGACAATGGGCCAAGCCAATGCCGGTACCTTCATATTCTTTTTTGGTGTGGAGGCGCTGAAAGATAGCAAATATTTTCTGCTGGTTTTCCGGGCTGATGCCGATGCCATTGTCGCTAACCGCGAAAACCCACTGGTGGTTTTTGGAGATCGCCGAGACCTTGATTTCGGGATGGATGGAGGGTTGGCGGTATTTTAAGGCATTGCTAAGGATGTTTTGGAACAATTGCTTGATCTCAGAGGGCACTGCTTGGAGCTCAGGCAGGGGATCGATGGTGATCTTGGCTTCGGCTTGGGCAATGGGATGCTGCAGGTCTTGGAGCACATCATTGAGCAAGTCGTCGAGGACAATGGGCTCGGGCGAATCAGATTTGCCAATGAGCGAGTATTCGAGCAGGTCCTTGATCAGGGTGCGCATGCGCTGGGCCGAATTGTGAATGCGATTGAAGTAATGCTTCAGGTCTTCGTTGAGAAAAGCCTCAAAGTCTTCTTCGATCAACCGCAGGTAGTTTTGGATGGTGCGGAGAGGCTCCTGAAGGTCATGAGAAGCGATGAAGAGAACCTCTTCGAGCTCTTTCTGCACGGAGCGTAGGGCGAGTTCTTGTTCTTTTTCTTCGGTGATATCCTGGGTAGCCCCCAGCAGGGAAGTATCGCTCAGCCATTTACCGGCCTTGATCCGTACCCATTTGACCCGGCCGTCGGGCATCAGTAGGCGGGTTTCGATGCTCGAAAGGAGCTTATCCTTGACCAGCTCATCCAGTTGTTCCTGCATCGCTGCCAGGTCATCGGGGTGTACCCGGTCCAGCAGCCTTTGGCTGTAGTTGCCAGCATGCGTGGTAGCTGCATCCAGCTCAAAGATGCGTAGGGCCGCTTCGGTGTATTGGATATCACCCGTAGAGGTATCCCAGATCCAAGAGGAGGTTTTAGAAATTTCTTCCCCCTGCGAGAGCAGTTGTTTCTGGTGCTCCAAATCAGCAACTGACGGGATCTGCAGGGCCTGCGGAATGGCCCGAAACAAGGCCACCGCGGTAAAAAAAGAGATGCCACCCGTGATGACTTTCGCCAGGCTCTCCAAGCGGTAGGTCGGTACCCAGATGATCCACAGATCGATCAGGTGCGTGATGCCACATAAAAAGATAAAAGCGGCAAAAAGCACGAATATGCCCTGATGGCGAAGGTCCTTACGCTTGCGAATGAAAATGAATAAGCCGATGGGAATAGAAAAATACGCCAGAACCGTGAGCAGGTCGCCAATGATATGCGTCCAGAGTATCGTGGGTTCCCATAAGTAACAATGCCCATGGGGCATAAAGCTTTCGCTGTCAAATAGTTGACTGAAGAAGTCAAGCATAATTCTGAAGGTATTTCAACCGTAAAAATATTTTTCAACCTACGAAATAGCCCGGACAAATCCGCGCCAGGTTACGTCCGGATCCAGGATAACTTTCTGGAGAAAGGCACGTTTTTTACACTGGCTCAGTGCTTACCTTGCCTTTCTAAAGAAACACCCTCAGGGAAACCCTCCCTGATGATCTGCTGATTTCGCCTCATCCTTTCCCATGACTCGATTTTCTTTGTGGGCCTCCCTTGCCTGTTTTTTCCTGGTTATGATGGCTGTTTTGCCGCTCTCAGCCCAGCCTGAACCCGCGGATACCCTCGCGACCAAAGCCTGGCCCTGGCGCCTGGCCGACCGTATTTTTGGCGAAGCTAAAGACCTGGGTAAACCCAAGTTTCTGGTGTTTCCCACGGTGGCTTTCACCCCCGAAACCAACTTCGAGTTTGGCCTCTCGATGCTCTACCTCTTCCATGCCC
>CAZIVQ010000495.1:0-1656 GCA_964542415.1 uncultured Bacteroidia bacterium
ACTGGTTGGCAGGGAATAAAAATCTTGCTACTTTACTATTCCAATCTACTGCAAACATGAACGTTTCATTTTTTCCCTCCGGGCTGTTCACAAAGCTGGGCGTCATTGCCCTGTCGTTGCCCTTGCTGCTGCTGGTAAGCTGCGGCAATGAAGGTGAACCAGCCGACTCAGAAGGACCTGCTGAGGGTGACACCCTTGTCGTCGTCTTGCCGGAGGAACCCTCACTTACCGTGGCCGAAGCAGCCCCGGAACTCATCGGCACCTGGCAATTGGAAGAGATGCGGGTAGGCGATACGCCCATGTCGGTGGATGAGGTGGGAGAATCGACTCTCACCTTTACCGCTGAGGGAGAAATGGTCTCTGCTACCCCGGAATTGGGGGAAGAAACCACCCCTTTTGTCTATCAAGACGGCCTGATTTTGATTGATGATGGGTTTGGGGCCCGGCGTATCGAACAGTTGACAAATGAGCACCTGGAGCTGGGCGTAAGCATTGATGGGGAAACGGTACGCTACCGTTACCGGCGGAAAAGCGAATAACCCTGGACATTCCCAAGATGTAAAATATTTCGAAAAATAATCGGTTATCTACTCAGGGTTTGGGCCGGGCTAATGTCCGCTCAAGCCCTGTTTTGTATCGTTCGGCCTGGAAGCAGGCATTAGTTTTGCTATTAATCGTTATGATTGACAAGCCAATCTTCGCCACTTCTATGCGCTACCTCCTCTTCTGGCATTTGATTCTATTTTTTGCTTGCCTGGCTCCCCAAAGCTTGTCAGGCCAACATGCAACCCATCCCCTGGCCATTGGCATAGGGAGCAGCCTGCTGCGCTATACCAACGCAGAAGGGACTCCCCTACCCTACGCCCCCGCCCTAGAGCTTTCTTTTGGTCGCTACCTGGCCGGGGCTTTTGATTTCCGGACGCAACTTACGCTCTCTGACCGGGTGCTGTATCCCCATGCCGAGGGTTCCGCTACCGAACAAACCCTGGTCGACCTGAACTATACCCTCGCCTTTAAATTGAACAACGGCGTGATTTTTAAAGAATCTGCTTTTATCGGCCCTTACGGCTTGTTTGGCGTGGGAGGAAGCTATGTGCCCGACCATCCGGATGTGTACCTGCCCCTGGGCGCGGGGGTGCGCTTCCGCTTCAATCCGCGCCTGAGCTTGCGGGTCGAAACCATGACCAAGTATTCCGTCAACCGGGACGAACAGCACCTTCGCCATGCGATTGCCTTCGTCTACAACCTCGGACAGGGACAGCTACCGGCAACCAAGGTTCAACCAGCTCCGGCTCCGGCCCCGAAAGGAAGCCCGGCTCCGCTAGCAGCCATGCTGCCTCGCGATACCGATCAAGATGGCCTCCCAGATGTGCAAGACGCCTGCCCCGATGAAGCCGGGCTGATCCGGCTCCAAGGTTGTCCAGAGCAAACGGAGTCCAACTTGCCTACGGACGCCTTGGGTACGCCCAGCTTGATAGCCGCTCCCGCCCCAACTGAAGCGGAAGAGGCTCCGGCGGGGGTAGAAACGGTAGCCCGACTGGGAGATTTATTTGGTCCGGACCTGTCTGAAGAAGTCCCCGAGCTGGAGGAAGCCCCCCGGCCCGCCGTTGAAACCGTGGGACAGCTCAGCCAGCTGGCGTTTGTGGAGGAAACACC
>CAZIVQ010000495.1:1756-4193 GCA_964542415.1 uncultured Bacteroidia bacterium
GCCAGCTGGCGTTTGTGGAGGAAACACCTTTTCAAGAGGAGGCAATAGAGGAAAATGAGGCGGAGGAAAATGACTTCGAAGCCCCCCCTGTGACCGCGGCCCTTTCCTGCATGGCTGCACGCAACAAGGCCCCGGAACCCATTCTGTTTGCCTATGGCAGCGACCAACTGGAGGCTGCGGCGAAGACTCAGTTGAAAGAACTGGCAGCGATCTTAGCTACCTGCCAAGACGCTACCCTGCTGCTGGAGGGCCATGCCGATGCCACCGGTTCTGACCGGGCCAACCTGGTGCTGTCCATCATGCGCGCCTACAACGTCAAGTATTTTTTGGTCTATGAACACGGCATTCCCCAGCATCGCATCTTGTCGAAGGGCTTGGGAGAAGAAAAGCCTGTGGACAATAATACCACAGAATCTGGCCGGGAGCGAAACCGGCGTGTCAACTACGAACTGGTTTTTTAGCCGTAGGAGAAAGAAGAGGATGTAATGAATGGAGAGAATGGATGAATTATCTCTGTTTCTAATGCTTGCGGAACTAACTTCTAACCCATTTAAACCGGTTCTTTTTCCGCAGTGCTGCCCGGATTACGCCACTACCCTTCGCCTCAGGCTCGTAATCCGGCTGAGCAACTTGGGTTGAGCTGGGAGAATGGATTTCATTCGTGCTAAGGGTGCCGCAGGCAAGAGGAGGTAGGGAATGAGGCAGAATGGGCATTTTTTTCGCGCTACTCACCTTCGGAACCCACTACTCCACTCACTGGAATGTTTGGCGTCCTGATGTAATTGCTTGATAACCATAGCTTTCTGCCGATAATGCCGGTTTTTGAACGACACAAATGCCAAAACTTACCAATCGGGAAACAAGGAGCAGCCTACGTAAGAAAACGGCCTAACTTGTAGCTCAAACCCTAAGCATCTGGCCGGGTCTTTGCCATTTCTGCAAGTATCAAACCCCTTTTCCTGCTTGAAGAAGCGCTGGCACCTTACCTGCCGCTGCATTTCCCAAACTAACACTCATGACCAACCGGATTTTCATCACGTTCCTTGCTCTTGTCGGCTTGTGCCTCCCCAAACTGTCGGCACAGACCTACGAAAACCCCTGGATGGCCGGTTTATCGGCTATTTTTCTCGACTATACCGGTCCGCAAACCGGTGACTATACCCGTATCCGTTCGTTTGATCCGGGTATTTCCTTTGGGGCGCATGCCTACCTGGGCCGCTTCATGAATGCGTCTCTCTATTCTTCCTTTGTCCCCGAGTCCATTTATCCCATGACGGAAAATGTTCAGGTATCGACTTCCCTGGTCGATGCCAATGCCCAAATTCAATTTAAGCCCCACGCTTTCTTTACGGACAACGAAGACCCCTTCTTCATGCCCTACATCGGCGGGGGATTTGGGGTAAACTCTGCCAGCAACAATGCCCGTATGTACGTGCCTGCCTCGGCTGGCCTGCGATTCCGTATCAGCCGGCATTTTAGTATCCAGCTAGAAAGCTCCTATAAGTTTGGCCTGGGAGAAGATAATTTTCAGCATATAGCTCACTCGGCTGGTTTTGTGTTTGCCTTACCTGCGGAACGGAAGCCTCGGCCCATCGAAAAGAAAGAGGAAAAACCCTCCCAAGAGCCCCTGTTGGCTGATGGCCAAAAAGATTCGGATGGGGACATGATCCCGGACCGCGAAGACCTTTGCCCGGACGAAAAAGGGTATGACATGTTCCTCGGTTGTCCAGATGCCGACAAAGCCGGCATGGGAACTGATCCGGCCGAAGACGAAAAAGAGGAAGCCGTGGTCACCTTGCCACCCCAGCAAGACGATCGCATCAAGCCCATGACTCCAGGCAGTACCTCAAAGCCCAACTCCAATCCCGGTCCTGGTCCCGAAAAGGTCGATCCTAATGACGTGGAGACCTTGCGCCTGGCCATGAACCGGATTCAGTTTGCTCCTTCCAGTGACGAGTTGCTGCCCCAAAGCTATGGCACCCTCGATACGGTGGCGATGATCCTAACCAAGTATCCCAACCATAAGCTCGAGGTGCTCGGACATACCGACAACACCGGCACCCCGCGTGACAACCTGGTGCTGTCCATCAAGCGGGCCCACCGGGTCAAGTATTACCTGGCTCATCAGAAAGAAATCATTCTGGTCCGTATCTCATCTAATGGCTACGGCGAGAAAATGCCGGTCGCCAGCAACGAAACCGAAAATGGCCGGAAACTCAACCGGAGGGTTGAGTTCAAGCTTATGCCCATGAGTCCAGAAGAACTGCCGGCGGTCTACCGGGGAGAAGACGAGAAAGACTGATCTTTCCTCTGGTTTGGGAAAAATTTAACGGGCCTTATGCACACGCATAAGGCCCGTTTTTTGGGTATTTTTTGCTGTCGCGACCGGATTATCGAAGATCCGCCTCAGGCTGAAAGTCCGCCTTCGGAGGAAGGA
>CAZIVQ010000496.1:0-4183 GCA_964542415.1 uncultured Bacteroidia bacterium
CTATGGCATGCCGGTGCAGGACCCCGCTGAGCTGGAAGCCCTTACCGCGCCGGTACTGGGCATTTTTGCCAAGCAAGACAAATGGATCAACGCTGAGGTGGTGCAGGGATTCGAGAAAGCCATGCAGACGACCAACCGCAAGCTCAGGGTCGAGTCCTTCGACGCGGACCACGCCTTCGCCAACCCCAGCAACCCGGCCTTCAACGAAAAAGCCGCTACCGAGGCCTATCAGCTCACCATCGAGTTTTTACGGCAGCATTTTGTGCGCTAAACCGAGTCCTATTTTGTCAAGCAAGCAGAAATGCGTATTTTGTTATGCATAACTCATTTTCTTTCAAACTTCTAGTTTCGGGATAAGGAAAACCCACTTAAACCAAGGGGAAAAAGCGAGCCGGGCACATTGCCCCGATCGCCTGTAGGGTTCTTCCTGCTTCTTTTTCTCACCTGCCTCCCGGTTGGCACTGTAACAGATTAATTATGGCTACGCTTACGAAAACTCAGCTAAAAACTCCGCTGGAACTGCTCTACCATTGGGAGACGCAGCAAGCCGGTAAAATTTACCTCAGCCAGCCCATCGAAGGGCAGTGGCACACCTGGACCTGGCAAGAGACGGCCGATGAAGTGCGCCGCATGGCCGCTGCCCTCCAAGCCCGCGGCGTACAGCCCGGCGATAAGGTCGGCTTGATGTCCCGCAACTGCGCCCATTGGGTGATGGCCGACCTCGCCATCATGATGAGCGGCGCCATCTCCGTGCCCATCTATCCCAATGTCAATGCCGCCACGGTCGAGTATGTACTCACCCATTCGGAAGCCAAAACCCTCTTTGTCGGCAAACTCGAACCCTCCGACTGGGCCGAGATGCAAAAAGGCATCCCCTCCGAAGTCGATTGTATCAGCTTTGGCCATTACAGCCTGCCCGATGACCAGTATCCTGGCTGGGATGAGGTGATCAAGGAGCAGGCCCCGATGAACGAAAGCCCCACCCGCGACCTGGAGGAGGTCATGACCATCATCTACACTTCCGGGACTACCGGCAAACCCAAAGGCGTGGTGCAGAAGTTCATCTCCCCCATTTTTGCCATCGAATTTTTCTACGATGCGTTCGAACTGGTGCCCAAAGACCGCTTTTTCTCCTACCTCCCGCTCTCCCACATTGCCGAGCGCATGCTCATCGTGATGGGTACCCTGCGCTGTGGCGGGTCCATCCACTTCGCCCAGTCGCTCGACACCTTCGCTGACAACCTGAAGACCTGCCAACCGACGGTCTTCCTCGGCGTACCCCGAATCTGGGCCAAGTTCCAGTCCGGCGTATTCGCCAAATTTTCTCCCAGTCGCCTCAACCTGCTGCTCTCTTTGCCTTTCCTAGGCAACGTGATCAAGAAAAAAATCCAGCAGGCCCTCGGCTTGGACCAAGGCCGTATCCTGCTCACCGGCGCAGCCCCGATCCCCGTTTCCCTGCTGGAGTGGTATGCCAAGCTCAACATGAACGTCTACAATGTCTATGGCATGACGGAGAACTGCGCCTATTCTCACTCCAACCTGCCGGGCGCCAGTCGCTTTGGCACGGTAGGCAAGCCTCTGCGAGACGTAGAGATGAAGCTCACCGAAGAGGGGGAAATTTGTGTCAAGTCTCTGGCCAACATGGTCGAGTACTACAAAGAACCGGAAAAAACCGCCGAGACCCTCCGCGATGGCTTCTTGCATACCGGAGATAAGGGCGTAGTCGACGCCGATGGCTTCGTGCGCATCACCGGCCGGGTCAAAGACCTTTTCAAGACCTCCAAGGCCAAGTATGTCGCGCCCAACCCCATCGAGATGAAGCTCTCCAAAAATGACTGGATCGAGCAGGTATGTGTGGTCGGCGATGGCATCCCTCAACCCATTGCCCTGGCGGTGCTGACCCCCGAAGGCCACAAAGCCAACCGTAAGGAGGTGCAAGCGGCCTTGGAAGAGACCTTGCAGCAGGTAAACCTTACCCTCGAGCACCACGAGCGCCTGCAAAAAATCGTAGTAGTGAAGGAAGAATGGACCCCAGAAAACCAGCTCCTCACCCCTACCCTTAAGATTAAGCGGGGCAAGGTCGACGAGGTGTACCAGAACCGTTATGAAAAATGGTATGACGGTGGCAAAGGGGTCATCTGGGAATAAGCCCGGCCTCTTTAACGCATAAAAAAAGCCCCGCTCTTTGTCGAGCGGGGCTTTTTTGGGTAGCAGGGAGGTCACTCCTGCCAAATGGTCTTGCCGGTATAGGTCATCTGATCGTATTCGGCCCGCAGCAAGTACATGCCTTGCGGCAGCCCGCTTACCTGCAGTTCGGGAGACGCCTCATGGGCCGGGACGATTTGGCGATGAAGCACCTGTCCGGCGAGGGTGGTAATGGTAACCGTACCGGGGGTTCCGGGCTTTTCCGGGACCGAAAGCCGCAGCATGCCACGGCTGACGCGGATGGCCTGCAGCATCCGAGGCTTCGTTACCCCTATCTGAGGCAGGACCTGGGACACATTCAGCACGCAGTAGTCGATATCAAAAGTGGGAGGGTGAACTGGCAGAGCAAATACCCCGGCAGAGCTACCCACTACCGGCAGGCCCAGCGCCTGACGGGAGAGAGAAGCGGGACGGCTGACCACGGTCAGGGCTTCGGTACAATTCCCGGCGGGATCGAGCTCCGGGCTCATGATCTTGCCTTGTACGCTGGTCAGGTATTGGCCGACTTTGGCCTGGTTGTAGACCGAGACGGTTTGATGACCCACGGCAATGAAAGAAGCCGTCTGCGGGAGGTAGGCTACATCTTTGATCAGCTCGTCGAAAGTGAGATCTGCGGGGGGCAAATAGGCCATTTTGCCTGCCCATCGCACGCTCCCACCGGCAGCGAGGTTCATCAAGAAGGGTCGCCGCTGATTCGGTTGCTGGAGGTCCTGCAATTCTCCCCCGATTAGCAACCCTTCCTCAAATCCCGCTTGCCCGGAGGTGTAGGCCGTCACGGCGTTGGCCAGCAGGGTCCCGGCCCCGGTGGCGGCATAATTGGTCAGGCTTTGGATGCTGCCATCGGCGGGGTTGAGCAGCAGGACAAAGGTGCTGCTGCTGATGCTGCCGTTGGGGAGCATGCGGCCGGTGATGGCCAAGCTGCCGCTGCTCAGGTAAGCCGCGCCGGTGGCCCGGTAGGAAACCCCGGCATCGCCATAGGCATAGGCCCAGAGCTGGTTGAGGTTCAGGTCGAGAAGGCGCACCGTGACCTTGGGCTGGCCGTCGAGGTCACTCCGGGCCACAACTACGTAGCCGTAATCGCCCGCCCGGAAGACTTCTACCGGCTCGTCGCGGGTAAGGGTAGGGAAAGCCACGCTTTGAAAAAGTGCCCCAGTGGCGTCAAAGCGCTGCACTTCAATATCTGACTGCGGGACATTGCCGCCTCCAGGTCCCCCCAAAGCCAGGGTGTGGCCACTCGACGGCTCGAGGTAAATCGAAGAAAAGTTGAAGTCTCCGGCCGAACGGCTCCAATTGAGGACGCCTTTGTTGCTGAGCTTGGAGACCGTACGAATATAGCCGGGGGCCATCCCGGCAAAGCTGCTCGCTTTGCCGCCAGCCACGTAGAAGTTGCCTTCATTGTCGACGCTGATATCCAGGCCGCGCACCCCATCCATGGTGGTGCCGGTGAGGTCGCCGAGCCCAAAACTTTGCAGCACCTGTCCCTTGGCGTTGAGGCGCAGGACCAAGGCCATGCTCGCGTGCTGGGGAGCGGGGCCTTTGTATTCGGCCAGCACCGCTACGTCGGAGCTGTTGGGGATGGGAGAAACGGCCGTAGCCGAAAGCCATTCCGGAATCTCCTGGGGATCATAGCGATAAGCCGCCTTGTATTTCTGAGCGAAAAGCTGGCTCCAGGCAAAAAGGGCCCATAGCAGGATCAAACCGCTTTGCCAGGAAAGACCCCGGTTGCCGGGTTGGGTAGCGAGGGCTACCGCTTGCGGGTGTGCGTGAGTTGTTTATATGGTTTCCATAGGTGGATTCATTTCAGTACGACACGAAGGTCCCACTTATTCACCACCAATAAAATCCAATATTTATTAAAGTATAACTAATATAAATTCTTATTTTACGTACTAAAATTCCCGATTTCCCCCTTCTCGCCCGGTTCTGAAGCAGTTTTCTTCTGACCTGAGGCAACAGGAGGGCAAAAAAATAACAGGCT
>CAZIVQ010000497.1:0-4176 GCA_964542415.1 uncultured Bacteroidia bacterium
CCTGGCGGCGCAGGCACAGGCGGAAGGCAGGCGCCTGCGCCTCTGGGCCACGCCCGAAGACGAGCGCGTGTGGGCTACTTTGCTCGCGCTCGGCGTCGACCTCCTCAATACCGATGAACCGGCGCGGCTGGCGGCGTTTTTGCGAAAGGAATGACGGATGCTAACGCCAAGAGGTAGGGGTGGGGTGAAGGTCGCGGGGAAAGAGGAAAAGATTTGGGGGATAAAAGTGCAGAGACCCCGGCCCCACTCTCCCAAAAATTTCTATCTTGGATGGAGAACGTTCCGGGATAGCCTTACCCCGGCGATTCGCTAAGCCATCCACACATTTGCTCGCATGAACTTCGTACTGCTGGATTACCTGGTTTTTGGGGCCTATGCCCTGCTCATCATCGGCTTGGGACTCTGGGTGTCCCGGGAGAAAAAAGGCCACAAAAAGACCTCTGAGGACTACTTCCTTGCCTCCAAAGCCTTGCCCTGGTGGGCCATCGGGGCTTCGCTCATCGCCTCCAACATCTCTGCCGAGCAATTCATCGGCATGTCGGGCTCGGGTTTTCGCGTAGGGCTGGCCATTGCCTCCTACGAATGGATGGCCGCGATTACGCTGCTGGTGGTGGCTTTCTTTTTCTTGCCTATCTACCTCAAGAAGGGCATTTTCACCATGCCGCAGTTTCTGGAGCAGCGCTACAACAAGCAGGTACGCACCCTGCTGGCGGTGTTTTGGCTCTTGGTGTTCGTCTTTGTCAACCTCACCTCTGTGCTGCACCTGGGGGCCCTGGCGATGGAAAACATCATGGGGGTGAGCTACTGGCTGGCCCTGGTAGGCCTGGCGGTTTTTGCCGTGGGCTACAGCCTCTACGGCGGGCTCAAGGCTGTGGCTTGGACCGACGTGGTCCAGGTTTTTTTCCTGATCGGCGGCGGGCTAATCACCACCTGGCTGGCCCTGGACCACTACGGCGGCGAGGCCGGAGTGGTGGCGGGCCTTAGCAAATTGATGGATGAAATCCCGGGCCACTTCAGCATGATCCTGGAAGAGGGTGAGCTGATGTATCAGAATGATGCGGGCGAAGCCAAGGACGCCTACCAACTGCTGCCCGGCCTGGGCGTGCTGATCGGCGGCATGTGGATCGCCAACCTCTACTACTGGGGCTGCAACCAGTACATCATCCAGCGGACCCTAGCCGCCAAGAGCCTGAGCGAGGCGCAGCGCGGGGTGGTTTTTGCTGGCTTTCTGAAACTGCTGCTGCCCCTGATCGTGGTCATTCCGGGTATCGTGGCCTACGGCCTGGATGCGCCTATTGGCAAGGCCGACGAAGCTTATCCCTGGCTGCTGGGCGAATTTGTGGGGCCGGGCATCCGCGGCCTGGCCTTCGCAGCGCTGATTGCGGCAGTGGTCTCTTCGCTGGCGTCAATGATGAATTCGACCTCGACCATTTTTACCCTCGATATCTACCGCGAATACCTTAAGCCGAAATCTACTGAGCGCGAATTGGTGCTCACCGGACGCATCACGGCCCTAGCCGCCATGGTCATTGCGGTGTTCGTCGCCTATCCCCTGCTGGGGCAGACCGATCAGGTGTTCCAATTTATTCAAGAATACACTGGCTACGTAAGCCCGGGCGTGCTGGCGATCTTCATCATGGGGTTGTTTTGGAAAAAAGCCACGTCCCGGGGCGCGCTGGTGGCCGCTACCTTGAGCATCCCGCTTTCGCTGCTGATCAACTACATGCTGCCCGACATGCCTTTCCTCAACCGGATGGGGGTGGTGTTTTTGCTGGCTTGCGCCGCCATCGTGGGGGTTTCCCTGGCAGAAAATCGAGGCGAAGACCACCCCAAAGGCATTTCGCTGGGAGGGAACCTATTTTCGGCCGATGGCGTAGCTGGAGTACTGGGCTTTGTGATTTTTGGGCTGACGGCTCTGCTCTACGCGCTTTTCTGGTAAAAATTACAACTCAAGGCCCTTGGCCTTTCTCCTTATCTAAAACCCTAAACCCACTCTTAACCTATGGATTTTTTAATCTCTCTTCTCGTCGGCGCGGTGGCCATCGTGGTCACTGCCTATTTCCTGCCTGGCATCGAAGTCAAAGGCTTCAGCCGCGCCCTGATCGCAGCCTTGCTGCTCGCCCTCGCCAACGCCGTGGTCAAACCGATCATGATCTTTCTCACCCTGCCCATCACCATCCTCACCCTCGGCCTCTTCCTGCTGGTCATCAACGCTCTAGTGGTCCTGCTGGTGAGCAAGCTCATGGACGGCTTTTATATCAAAAGCTTTGGCTGGGCTTTCCTCTTCGCCCTGCTCCTCAGCCTCGTCAACGGCATCCTGGGAGCAATCGTGATGTAAGGGTGAGAGATTGAGACAGTTGGATGGATAGACGGTTAGATGGCTAGACGGCAGCTATTCGACCTCTACTCATCTCAACCTCTCATTATCTCAACCGCTATCCGTCTAAAATAAAAACGAGCCAGTCCGTTGCTACGGGCTGGCTCATTGGCTAGAATAGCCGGAGAAGGGAAGCGGGCTTACTCCTCCTCCTTGGCTTGGACCGCTGCGACTTTCTCAGAAAGCGAACGCAGGGTATCGAGGTTTTTCATTTCTACCGATTCCTCCACATTGAAGGTAGGGGGATAGAATTTAAGCCGCTGACGTCGGCGGGCAGCACGGGCCCGCAGCTTCAGCTTTTTGGTGGTCATTACTTTTCCCATGGCACAATATTTCTTGAGGTGAAGGAAGGTTCTCTGTCAAATGAGGGGCAAATATAGGGATTAATTCCCAAAGGGAGAAAAGTTTTTTATTCAATGAGGAAGATCAAGCGGCGCTCCCCTTTTGACCTTTTACCCCTTTGACCTTTCCACATGTTAACCTCTCCACATGTTGACCTCTTCACATTTTGACCTCTCCACATGTTGACCTCTTCACATTTTAACCTCTTCACATTTTAACCCTTCAACCCCCTACTCCAGCTCCTCGTTGAAGTAGATCTTGTAATAAAACATCCCCCGGTGGTCGTCGAAGCCGCGCTCCACGTTTTCGCTCACTTCTTCGATCTTTTTGGGATTGAGCTTGATTTCCACCTCGGTATCGAGCTTGATGATGGACTTGAACAGCTTCTTCATGCTGCGCACGGCGTAGCGGGAAATTTGGAAGCCCTCCTCCGCCGGGCTCATGCCTTCATCGGTTTCATATTGGCGGCGGGAGTCGTCGAAGGGCTCCTGCTGTTCGGGCGTGGGAAGCACTTCTTCCTTGTAGCTGTCCACGTCGAATACCTCGTTTTTGTTGAAGTAATTCAGGGACTTGTTCAGAAAAACCACCTGGTCCTTTTTGTCCTGCTCCCGCGAAAACACCTCCGAAACGTAGTCTTTGGTGAAGGTGAGAAATTTTTCTGTCTGAAAACTGTTGTCTTGTATGCGGTCGACGTGGAGAAAATCGTCCCGCCAGTATTGGGTGTCTTCGCTGTTGCGGTCGACCATGAGCACGCTGTAGCCGTCCTCGGCATAGGTATTGAAAATCAGGCAACCCTTATCGAGCTTCTTGATGTCGACGCCCTCTTCGAGGCTGAGCTGCATGCGTTCTTCGGCCTCGCCCGGCTGGAGGAAAGCGTCCTTGTGCTCGGACTTAAACAGCCCGATGGCCTCCAGGGGCTGCTCGTCGATGAGGCACTCGCGAAAGTGCGCCACATAAAACTCCCCGCTTTTGATGTGCGGGTGAACCGACTGGTCGTAAAGGTGGTTGAGCAAGTGCATGGACTGGGCCAGAAACTCGGTCCGCGGCTGTTCGAAAATGGTGCGGCAATAGGTGTAGACCTCGTTGAGGTTCAGGTCGCTGCCGTGGATGAATTTGAAAAATTCTTCCGCCTTGAACGGCTTGAGAAAATAGTCTTCCAGGGACTGCACTAGCATCTCGTCGTCGAGGGGAAACAAGCTGTCAGAAACGAGTACCCCTTCCTGCTTGAGCTTGTTGCCGACTTTGTGCATGGCCAGGGTAGTGAGGCGGGCTTGAGAAAGGTCAATCATGGGTTTGCTGCGGTTGTGGGCAAATGAATAGCAGGCAAACTTACAAGGAATTTGGGGAGGGAGCAATGGGTCAGGCGGAGGGATTAGGGGCAGAATGAGCGAGCATGAGCGGAGCGAGGAGCAAGAGCCAAACAAAGCTATCTCATCGCCCAGAATGCAGGGAAGAAG
>CAZIVQ010000498.1:0-4175 GCA_964542415.1 uncultured Bacteroidia bacterium
GATCACAGCCTGCTGGGGCGCGCCCTGGCCCGGCGCAGGAGCTTGCGAAGCCTGAAAGGCACGGATACCTATGACCTGTTGGCTGCGCGCTCTTTAGAGGCCAGGGGAAAGCTCTTGGCCGCCAAAGCCTCGTATGAAAGCTTGCTGGACGATTTTGTCGGTGAAGAAGCCCATTATCGCTATGCCCTGCTTTTGCAGCGGATAGGGGAGTCTAAGCAAGCTTTTCTCACCTTGCAATGCCTCCTGGATCGCCTGGATCGTAGCCCTGCTTTCTACCAACGAGCTGAGCAAAAATGGGCCGACCTTGCCCGTAGCGCCCTGAGGAAGACGAGAGAGATAACGGGCGGTATTTAGCCATCAGTTTCGCGAGAAAGATTTGCCCAGCCGGATTTCCGGATTGTGGCGATGGGCAGCGGCATCCTCCAGAGGCGGACCTTCGATAATCTGGCTACGAAAATCCCTCAGATTAATCTTGTGGTTCGTCTAGCTTCCTTTTGGGATAGCATGCGGTATCTGGGAGGCTATTCTGATAATCCTGTCAGCGTTTTGGGAACGCTGACAGGGCTTAAGGCGATAAATGGATTACGAAAGGAGGAAGAGAATTGGTATTCTGATAACCCTGTCAGCGTTTTAGGAACGCTGACAGGGGTTAAGGCGATAATCGTAGCTGTTCTCCCGGCGGGATAAAACTTGCTCACCCGGGGGGTAAATCCGTTCGGAATATGAGTGGCGAGGGTTTCAACCCCTTGTTGCTCAGGGGCCAAGTACCAGGGGAATACCCTACCCAACTACGAAGGCAAGCCCTCAATTTCCAGGCTTAGCTCAATAACCACTGGCTGATTTACCGGTTTGTTGGCCAGGTCGACGATTGCGGCATTTACAAATTGGGTCCCTTCCACTTCCGTCACCCCATAAGCTTCGTGGATGTGGCCAAAGACGTGCAACTTCGGTCGCAATTCCCAGATTTTTTGGTTCAGTTCCTCGCACCCGGTCAGAATGCCTTGAAAATTAAGGTCCCGTATGCCGTAAGGCGGACCGTGGGTCAGCAGGATATCTACTCCCTCCGGGATCAGGTCCCAATGCCGCCGGATGGGTTCCCCCCGGTCACGGTTGAAGGCCCAATTGAAAAAGGTGGGGGTGATAGGAGAACCCCAAAAGGACAGGCCCTCAAGCTCGAGGCCGCTGTCGTTGAGGTAATGGACCCCTTCTGGAACCATTTTGCGGAATTCCTGCGGATAAAATTCTGCGCAAAAATCGTGGTTGCCAGCGATGCAGACCTTATGGCGATGGGGCTGGGCTGCAAACCACGCAAAAAACCTTTCGGCCTCCACCGGCAAGCCCTCCGAAGTAAAATCTCCGGCATGCAGCAGCAGGTCCCCAGCGGGTAGGTCCAGGGCTTCGTGTTTTCCGTGGGTGTCTGAGAGGCAAATAATTTTCATAAGTAAGAAAGAGGGCGGAGAATGGGGAAAAGAAAAAATGTGCTGTCAGCCGGGAGGGACAGGCAAGTCGCCAGACGATTCAGCCTGTTATCCTGCCCCCCTATCGGACAAAACGCACTTCCTTAATCAAGCCCGCTTCGATGGTGTAGATGGCCGCCGCTTCAAACGTTCGGTCGCCGGGCAGGCCGGTGAGGTATTCTTTGTCCATCACCACCTTTCCTTGAAATACCCGGCCTTTCAATTCACAGTGCAAACCTGGTGACCGGGTAAAAAAATCTTGGTAGCGCTGGCGCATTTCCGCTTTGCCCTGATACTGCAATTGATCCGGGAAATCATACACGGCTACTTCGGGATGATAGTAGGAGAGAAAGGTTTCCAGGTCTCGGAGGTTGTACGCATTGAGCTGGCCCTGCGCCAGGGTCTCGGGGCTCACCGGCAATAACTCCGCAGGTTCGAACCGCTGTCCCCGCCGGAAAAGTAGGCTGGGCGCTTGCAGGGCTTTCAGGTTTTCAAGCGGATTTTCTGCCAATACCACCATATCGGCCACTTTGCCTGCCTCCAGGCTGCCCCACCGCTCCGTTTCACCGAGCATCACCGCAGCATTCCAGGTAGCGGAGCGCAACACCTGGGCAGGGGAAAGGCCTACTTTTTCCATCGCTTGCAGCTCCCGCAAGAGAGAAGGGCCGTGCAGGGTGCCAATGTTGCCAGCATCGGTCCCTGCCACCACATTGACGCCAGCCTCGTAGAGGCGCGCCAGGTTTTGGGCCATGATCCGGGTGTAGGCGGGCTCCTCGTAGGGTTGTTGCAGGCGTTGCACCACCCCATACGGCAGCTGGTCAGCGGGGAGGTGCCGTAGATCGGTCAGGGTGCCAATGACAAACGGGTCCCCCATTTTCAGCTCATAGGGGCTTAGGTCGAGGGCTTGGGCAAATACGCGGCCATAGTTCGGGCCTACCCGCAAGGTGGGGATATAAGAGACCCTGCGCTCTCGCATCAGCGCCACGAGGCCGCTATCGACGGGGGCATCGTCGATGCTATGGACGAGGATGTCGGCCCCGGCCTGCACTGCCAGCCGCGCGGTCTCCAGCTGGGTCGCATGCACCGCTACCGGCAACTTCCGCCGGTGACTTTCCTCGATGACCGCTTCCACCACCGGCAGGTAGTCGCGGGCATCGCTGCCCCTGGGTACGATGTACCAAATCTTGAGGTAAGCTGGCTGTTGGCTGCTTATCTGCCGCACCACCTGCCGGGCGATAGCTGGCTGAGTCACCTGCAAAATCGGCGGATCTTTTGTCCCCAATTCTTCTGCCTGCACCGAAGAGATGAGCGGGCCGGTGACATAAAGCGTAGGCGCGAAGGCCGTCGCGGCTGCTTGATCGCGCCAGGCGAAGTTTTGGTAGGGGCCGCCCATGTCGCAGACCCGCATGATGCCGCAAGCCAGGTAGCGGGCCCAGGTCTGTTTCAGGCTGGCCTCAATGCTGGCCATTTCCACTTGGTAAGAACGCTGCTTCCGCAGGTCGATGATGTCTGGACGGGTGTAAAGTCCCCCCGACTGAAAAAAATGCACATGCGCATCTACCAGCCCGGGCAACACATACTTTCCCGCCAGGTCCACCTGCTGGGTCTGAGGAGGAAAGGCCAGCGAGCCATCGCGGCCCACCGCCATGATCAAGCTGTCTTCGATCAGCAGGCTCATGCCCGAGGCGACGGAACCATCGCGGGGATCGATGAGCCGGGCGCCGGTGAGGGCGATGGGCTGGGCCCATGCCAGGTAGCTGACAAGCAGCCCGAGGAAGAAAAATAGGATTCGAAGCATAGATCAGAGCACTGGGTGAACAGCAGGCCTGGCAGGGACGCACCCTGACAGGCCTGAGATCAAATCCGAAGGGGGAAATTAGTTAGCGTTTCCTTGGGGAACCACTTCGCCGGTGAAGCGAAGCACCATGTTCAGCCCAGGGAAGTTGCCGGTCACGGTCACGGCCTTGGTCTGCTTGCCACGGCGGCCTCGGGAGTTGAAAGCCACTTCGATGAAGCCTTCTTCACCGGGTTGAACGGCTTCCTTGGACCAGCTCGGGGTGGTACAACCACAGGAGGCGCGCACGCGGGTGAGTTTGAGGGGCTGCTCGCCGGTATTACGGAAAGTAAAGGTGTGCTTGGCGACTTCGCCCTCGGGGATGTCGCCAAAGTCATGGGCGGTATTGATCCACTCCACACTGGTTTGGGGCATGTTTTCGGCTTCGGTCATAAAAGCCGGGCGCTGGGGCTTCGGCGGAGTAGCCGGAGCGGCCGGGGCGGGCTCAGCTTGGGGCGGGGCTACCGGAGCCATGGCCTCATCTTTCTTGTCGGTTTGAGACTGGGGCGCTGCGGCCATTTCTGCCTGCTTTTCCCGCTGCGCTTCCACCGCCTGATAGGTTTCGAGCTTGCGCTCGGCATACTTCAAGACCTGCATTTGCAATGCTGGCGGCAGCTCCTTCATGACCTGCTTGAGTTCCTTTTTTACTTTGACGGGCTTTGCCTCCTGGGCTTGCAGGGCACAACCCAGCAGCAGGGCCAGCAGAAAAAGACTAGTGGAGATGTACTTCATGGCTATATTAGATTAGGTTAAAAATGATCGAATGGCCTGCTCAAGGTAGCCCATTCGGAGGGAAAACCAAAACCCAAGCCCAGCGCGGGAGTTCAACGGCCGGAAGAGCTTCTCGCTAGGGATCAAATTAGGAATTTGTTATGTTTGCCCCA
>CAZIVQ010000499.1:0-4172 GCA_964542415.1 uncultured Bacteroidia bacterium
AAAATGCCCAGCACCGGCGCGGTAAGGGCTTCCAGCTCAGCGGGGTCCTGCACCGGCATGCCATAGTACATCACCACCGCTTCGATGCGTTGGCCGCCTATGATGCCCGCTTGGAGGGACCATCCGCCCCCGAAGCACCAGCCGATGGTGGCCAGTTTGGTTTCTTCCCCCGCAAAATCCATAGCTCCCTGCAAAATGGCTTTGATCCGCTCCTCATCGGCGTTTTTCATCAAGCCTCCAGCTGTCTCGCGGGTGGTCGCCACCTTGCCGTCGTAGAGGTCTACGGCCAGCACGGCTACCTTGCCCAGCTCGTAAGCCATCCGTTCTGCCTCCCCTTTGATGTGTTCATTGAGGCCCCACCACTCGTGGATCATGATGAGGGTATGGGTAGGATTTTCGGCAGCGGACACGTAGTAGCCCTGGCCGGGGTTGCCATCCCCGGCGGGAAATTCGACCATCTGGCCTTTGCTTGCGCCCCGGGCCAAAGGCGCCGGCAGCAAGTGTTCATTCCGGAATTCAGGCTCGCTGGCCAAGGCCGCAAAAGCCTCCGTCGGCGTTTGGGCGCTAGCCTCCAGGTCGTGGCAGGCAGGCTGCTGAGCCCGCAGCAAGGACAGCCCAAAGAGCAAGATGAAGGAGAGAAGCAGGGGAGCGTTTTTCATGAGAGATGAGAAATGAGAGTAAAGAGATGAGACGAGACGAGCGATATGCGATGTGGCGACATGCGACTGAACGACGAGCGACTGAGCGACAAGCGATGTGGAGACAAGCGACTGAGCGACCTGAAACTGTAAGGCTTTACAAACTCCTCCATGCCCTCTATGGGGACAGAATGAGCAGGTGGTGGAGAATGAGCCCTCACAGACACCGGCTTCAAAGGTACGCAGATTTAACCACCATATTCAAACTGCGAAGGCAGCCATGAGATTTCTCCTTTTTACAAACGACATTTGTCGTAGAAAAATTTGGAACTACGACATCTGTCGTTTATCTTCGCATCAGTCATTACAGCAGGAATCCTGGCCGGGTCTTCGGCGCCGGAGGCTTCGGCCGGGTTCCGCTTTTTGAGGGGGATTGGGGGGATTGGGGGATTGGGTATTTGGGATTGGGTATTTGGTAATTGGGCATTCTCAGCAAACCCTCGAATCCTGATTAGGACTCCCATCTCCCTTCTTCCATCTTGCGTCTTCCGTCCATACTCCATACTCCATATTCCATACTCTATACTCTCCTCAAATGTCCCCTTCCGACGCAGAGCTCGAAATTCTCCAGGTGCTATGGCAAATACAACCAGCCACGGTACGGGAAGTCCATGACCGCATCGCGGCGCAGCGGGAGGTAGGCTACACCACCACCCAAAAGCAGATGCAGCGCATGGTCGAAAAGGGCTTTCTGGCCCAGCACAAGACCGGCCGCTCGCACACCTTCACTGCCTTGCTGCGGGAAAAGCAGGTCAAAGGCTCCCTGTTTCGCCGCATGGTCGACACCGTCTTCAAGGGCTCCTCCATGGAACTGGTGCTGCACGCCCTGGGCGATTCAGACCCCTCAGAGGAGGAGCTGGAAGCCCTGGAGCAATGGCTGCAAGCCAAAAAGCAAGATGATTCCGATCACGACGATACTCCCAGCACATGAACCTACCCTACTGGACCGACGCCTTGGGCTGGACCCTGCTGCATAGCCTGTGGCAAGGGGGCTTGCTGGCCCTGCTCTACTTCGTCGGCCGCTACGCCCTGCGGCAGCACTGCCCCCCATACCGCTATTTGCTGGCCTTGGGAACCCTGGTCGCCCTGCTGGGCTGGTCGGGCTATACCTTGGTCGACCTTTGGCCGGAAGCGCCCGTAGAGGTTGCCGCCAGCAGCCTGGTATGGGACACCCCCTCAGCAGCTCCGGTTGCGGCCGCGGCCTTTTCCTGGAAAACCTGGCTGCGCCCGGCTCTGCCGTGGCTGAGCCTCGCCTGGCTCATCGGCGCTGCCCTGCTGGCGCTGCGCTGGCTGGGCGGCATGGGCTACACCCAAAGCCTCCGTTACCGGGGTACGCGCCCCGCTCCCCCCACCTGGCAAGCCGAACTGGCTACCTGGCAGCAGCGCCTCGGTCTGCGTCGCCCGGTCAAATTGCTGCTGAGCCATCGCATCAGCAGCCCCCTCACCCTCGGCTTTTTCAAGCCGGTGATCCTCATCCCGGTTTCTCTCCTCAGCGGGCTCACCCCCGCGCAGTGGGAAGCCATTCTTCTGCACGAACTGGCCCACATCCGCCGGGCCGATTACCTCATAAATGTGATCCAATCTCTGGTTGAGATCCTGTTCTTTTACCATCCCCTCGTTTGGGGCTTGTCGCGGGACCTCTCCCGCGAGCGGGAAGCCTGCTGTGATGACCTGGCGGTCTCTGCCTGTGGCGACGCCTCGCGCTACGCCGAAGCATTGACCCGCCTGCAGCGTATTCGTTTCACCGCCAAAACTCCTTTTGCCATGCAATTTAGTTCTAGTAAAAAAGAGGGCTTCACCGCCCGCATCCAACGCCTGTTTGCCCCGGCGACACAGCCCCAGCGCCCGCGCCTGGCAGGTCTGCTGGCCCTGGCCCTGATCGCCTTCCTGGCCATTGTTCCCCAATTCGCCACCAATGCTGCGGTCCCCAACCATACCGAGCTCCAGGCGGCTCCTGCTGCGGCAGAGCCGGTGGTCATCGAGATTGACCGCAGCTGGACCCGGGCCCAGCTGGAGGAACTGCAAGCTTCCCTGGCTGCCGAAGGCGTCAAGCTCCATTTCTCCCAAATCGAAACCGACGATGAAGGCCACCTCCAGACCCTGGCTGGTTCGATCGAACTGCCTAACGGCAAAACGGGCTCTTTCACTGCTACGGGATTGGGTACCCTGCGCCTGGTCTACGATGAGAGCGGGCTGCTGCAGGTTGATGTCAGGGGAGAGGAGGAGGAAGAGCGGAAGCTACCGGAAGAAGAAGCGGAGCCGAAGGAAAAGGTCGAGCATGAACCCTTTGTCTTTCCCGGAGCGAACATTGTCCTGCACCTCAAAGAAGGTCAGTTGGGTAAATCCCCCCTGATCATCCTCGACGGGAAAGCAGTGCCGCTGGAAGAAGTGGCTGGCCTCAAATCCCAAGGCTTGCAGTCGGTGCGGATCGCTCCTATAGGAGATGAAGAAGCCAGGCAGTACGGATTGGCTGGTAAAGAGGGGGTGATAATACTGGAGCGAAAAGCGGAAGCCAGCCAGGACAGCACCGCCAGCCCGGCAAAACCCGAGGGGGCGATCGCAGAGAAAAAAGCATTTGATAAGGGCCTGCACCGGCAACCTGAGCAAGTGGAGGGGCAACCCGATATTTTTGAAATGTTTAAGGAAAAGGACAGCGGTCATTTCTTCTGGGAAGAAGAAGACAGCCTGGAAAATCCCGTAGAACCGATCTTTTTCCTCAATCACAAGCGGGTCGATCGGGAAACGCTAAAGGCCCTTTCTCCAAGTGACATCAGCTTTGTACAGGTTTTGAAGGGTAAAGCAGCGATCAAGGCTTATGGCGAAGAAGCCGCCGGAGGGGCGGTTCTCCTTACCTCCAAAGAGCAGGCCCCTACGATCCTTGAGGACAGTCAAGGAGGGGGGTTGGTGATCGAACAACCTAATCCAGCGCGGCAGCGCGTCCGGGAGGTAGGGTTGCAGGGCAACTTAGACAAAGTCCGTTATTTCATTGACGGCTTAGAACGAGACCAGGAGGCTTTAAAAGAAATTGAGCCAGGCCAAATCGACCGCTTCGAGGTGCTGGAGCCCAAAGGAGAAGAGGGATCAGCCCAGATCCAGATATTTACCAAAAAGGGCAAACAAGCCCAGTCCCAGGTCACGAGCGCCCTGCAAGTCAAGGCCTTCCCCAACCCAGCTACCGACCAGGTGCAGGTGGAGGTGCAGTTGGAAAAAGCGCTGCCCCTGCGCGTCGAGGTCCACGACCTGCAAGGTCGGCTGATCGAGACCCTGACGGATAACAAAGAAGCCTCCGCCGGTCCGCATCTTTACCCCTGGAAGGTGAAAAATGTCCCGGCCGGGACCTACCTCATCCGCACCTTCGCCGGCGAACTGAGCCGGACAGATAAGGTGGTGATCGAGTAAATCGACCTGAGAAAGCAGCATAGGTGATGCCCGCATCCTTTCCATCTGGCAGGGAGGCGGGCATGGTGTTTACCT
>CAZIVQ010000500.1:0-4160 GCA_964542415.1 uncultured Bacteroidia bacterium
CTATACTCTCTTTTCAAATGCGTAAATTTTCCCTTCTTCTCTGGCTGCTATTCAGCCCGCTGGTTTGTCTCTGGGCCCAAAACGATGCCTTGTTGCTATCTGGCCCCATGGTAGGCTACACCGAAATGCGAGAAGCCCTGCTGTGGGTGCAGACGAATGGCCCCGCTGAAGTGAGCTTTGCCTACGCCGAAGCGACCGACAGCAGCCGTATTTATCGTACCCGCACCTATGCTACCCAAGCCGGGGAAGGGTACACTGCTCGCCTCATTGCCGATCAGGTGCAGCCGGGCAAGACCTACAACTATACCCTTTTTCTCAATGGTCAGGCGGTGGAGCGGCCTTATCCTACCCGTTTCCAAACCCCTCCCCTTTGGCAATACCGGACCGACCCGCCGCAAATCCGCCTCGGAATGGGCAGTTGTGCGTTTATCAACGATTCGACTTACGACCGGCCGGGAAGGGGCTATGGCGGGGAATATGATATTTTCACTAGCCTGACCCAAGCCGAACCCGACCTGATGCTATGGCTGGGGGACAATGTCTACTACCGGGAACCGGATTGGTATACGGCTACGGGCATCTTGCACCGCAATACCCACACCCGTCATGTGGAGCAGATGCAGCCCCTGCTGGCCGCCGCCGCCAACTATGCCATCTGGGACGACCATGACTACGGTCCCAACAACAGCGACTATACCTTTCGCGACAAGGAAATGACCCTGGATGCCTTCAAGCTCTTTTGGGGCAATCCCACCTACGGCCTGCCCGGCATGGGGGGCATCACCAGCAGCTTCGAATGGGGCGATGCCCACTTTTTTCTGCTGGACAACCGCTACTTCCGCGACCCCAACGAAAAACCTGGCACCCGCACCATCTTGGGTCCGGAGCAATTGCAATGGCTCCTCGACGCCTTGGTCAGCAGCCGGGCTACTTTCAAGTTTGTCTGCATCGGCGGGCAGGTAATCAACACGGCGGCGGAGTATGAAAACTACGCCAACATCGCCCCCGAAGAGCGCGAATTGATCCTCAACACCATTGCCCAGGCCGGGGTCAAAAACGTGATTTTCCTCACCGGCGACCGCCACCATTCAGAGCTCTCGAAATTCGAGAAATTTGGCACCGCCATTTATGATTTCACTATTTCGCCCCTGACTTCGGGCTCACACGACGCTGAAGACGAAGCCAACGCCCTGCGGGTCAAAGGCTCGCACGTAGGCATCCGCAACTTTGGCTTGATCGACATCAGCGGCGAGCGCCTGTCCCGCAAGCTCACGCTTCAGCTGCTTGACACCGATGGTAAGCCGCTTTGGGACTATGAGATTGAGGCGGTGTATGGGGAGTAGGAGGGGGGGTGAGTTTTGAGTTTTGGGTTTTGGGTTTTTTACCGCAAAGGACGCGGATCCTTAGATGCCCCGATGCACCGGGGTAGGGGGCGCAGATCATGGATGCCGGTGAAGCCGGTAGGAGGGGTTCTCTGTGCCCTCTGTGGTGAAAAAGAGGAGTTGGGGAATGATGAGCAAGAAATAACGAACCTCCGTGGTGAACAAGCGCGAGTCAGCGCCGCCACCCTGCCGCCCCTTTTAGCATGCCTGCAAGCTGCCGTTGTGATTGCTGGGGTTTTGGGTTAAATTAGCGGCATTGGCTAACATTTTTATCTGACTATGCGCAACCCGCTGATCGATCCGGCTTCCGGGGCTTCGGAGGAAGAAAAGACGCTACGCCCGCAGCAGTTGCCTGATTTTACGGGGCAGGAGAAGCTGACGAAAAACCTGAAAATCTTCATTGAGGCGGCACGACGGCGGGGAGAGCCCCTGGACCATGTGTTGCTGCACGGCCCACCGGGGCTGGGCAAGACGACCCTGTCCTTCATCATTTCCCACGAACTGGGCGCCAATATCACCACCACTTCGGGGCCGGTGCTGGAAAAGCCGGCCGACCTGGCCGGCCTGCTCACCAACCTGGAAAAGGGCGATGTGCTCTTCATCGACGAGATTCACCGGCTTTCGCCGGTGATAGAAGAGTACCTCTATTCGGCTATGGAGGACTTCAAGATCGACATCATGGTGGAGACGGGCCCCAATGCCCGCAGCATTGAACTGGCGCTGCTGCCCTTCACGCTGGTCGGCGCGACCACGCGAGCCGGGCTGCTGACCTCGCCCATGCTGGCGCGCTTCGGGATCAACGCCCGGCTGGAATACTACGATGCCGAGACCCTGGCCAAGATCGTCACCCGCTCGGCGGGGGTGCTGCAAGTACCCATCACGGCAGAGGCCGCCTTGGAGATCGCCCGCCGCAGCCGCGGTACCCCCCGCATCGCTAACCGCCTCCTGCGGCGGACCCGGGACTTCGCCCAGGTCAAAGGCGATGGCACCATCAACCTTGACATCGCCAAGGTCACCCTCGAAGCCCTGGAGGTCGACGAGGCAGGCCTCGACGACATGGACAACAAGATCCTGCTCACCATCATCGACAAGTTTCAGGGCGGCCCCGTGGGCCTGAATTCCATCGCTGCCTCAGCCGGCGAGGAAGCCGAAACCATCGAGGAGGTGTATGAGCCCTACCTGGTGATGGAGGGCTTCATCAAGCGTACGGCCCGGGGCCGGGTAGCTACCGAGCGAGCATTTCGGCATTTTGGGCGGATCCCGGGCAGCCAAGGAGGCAATGACCTGTTTTCGCAGGAAGAATGAAGGGGAGGAAGCTTTTTTTGCTGCGCGCAACAGCGGGGGTTCTTCGACTTCTCCGAACGTCGAAGGAAGCTAGCTCGGAAATTCCGGTCTCCAAGGTGCCCGTCAATCAACTCCAGATTGAGCCTTTACTGCTTATATTCTACCACCACCCAGCGGGCAAAGGTCTCGGGATCAATGTTGGAGCCACAGGCGATGAGGCCTACGCTTTTTCCCCGCAGCCGCTCGCGTAAGGGGCCGAGTAAAGCGGCGAGGGAGGCGGCCCCGGCGGGTTCTACCGCCACCTTAAACTCGGTAAGCATCATGCCCATGGCCCGGCGCAGGGCCAGGTCGTCGACCGTCACAATGGCTTGCAGGTGCTGTCGGCAGAGGCTGTAGCTGTAGGGTAAGGCAAAAGGAGCCCCGAGGCTGTCGGCGATGGTATCGACCCGCTCGATACGTTGCGGGCTGCCCGCTGCGAAGCTCCGTTGCATGGAGTCAGCTCCTATGGGTTCCACCCCAAAGATGACCGTTTCGGGGTGCAAAGCCTTGAGGGCGCTGCTCATGCCAGCCGCCAAGCCCCCTCCCCCGACAGGGATGATGGCCGCATCCAGGGGCGGGGCTGAGCGGCCCAGTTCCAAGCCCACGGTGGCTGTGCCCAGGGCTGTAAGGGGGCCTTCGAAAGGGTGGATAAAGGTTCGGCCTTCCGCGCGTTGAATGCGTTGTACCTCGTCGAAAGCCAGGCTTACGTCATCGACCAGTACCACTTCGGCTCCCCATGCCTGGCAGCGGGCCACGCGGAAGGGGTTGGCTGTGCGGGGCATGACCACCTTGGCGTGGGTGCCCATCACCTTGGCGGCGTAGGCGACGGCAATGGCGTGGTTGCCTGCACTGACGGCCGTCACGCCCTTAGCCAGCGCCGTTGCCTCCAGGGCCTGCATGGCCAGCAGGGCCCCGCGCGGCTTAAAACTGCCGCCTCGCTGGAAAAGCTCCATTTTCATGAAGACGGCGGTTTCCTTGCCTAGCAAGCGGTCTTTTTCGGGCCCTTCCCAACTCAGGGTAGGCGTGTCGACAATCAAGCCTTCGAGCTGGCGTCGGGCCGCTTCGATTTCGGTAAGGTGCATGGGATGAGCAGGCTTTGGGGGGGTGAAGCAACGTAACGGTGACGGTCCCTGGACTCCCTGCCAGATGGCTGGGGAGGAGCTGTTAAGCAAGCAAGATTAAGAAGATTTGGCAGGATTAAAAGCGAGGGGAAGCTAAAAAAGCTTGGCCATCATGAAAAGGGCTTGGCCTTGATACAAATAAAAAAAGCCGGCACCTTGCGGCACCGGCTCCATACACACACACTTACCCTAAATCTTGAGTCTTTTTCAAAGGGGTAAACCCTTTAGGCAAATATGCCTAATTCTCTATTTATAAAACGAAGGTCAGGCGAAAAGGTTTGGTTTAATCACTTGATTTTCAGTCGATCAGGTGGCGTTGCTTGATCTTTTACGC
>CAZIVQ010000501.1:0-4159 GCA_964542415.1 uncultured Bacteroidia bacterium
TTCCCATTCAGCAGATCGCGGTAGCGACCTTCGGGCAGGGTGAGGGTTTTGGGGGCATTGTTGATGTTGTTGAGAATGAGGCCGGCGGCCTGATCGCCTTGGCGGGGGACCGCCACCACGCCGGGATCGCCGCTGACGACCGGCTCGATGCCTTTTTCGGCTGCGTAGCGCGTCAGCAGCTGCGCCAGGGCCGCCCGCCCCGGATCGGTGCCGAGCATGACGACCTTGCCCTGGCCTACGCGGTTTTCGATGAGGGCCGGCCGCCCGTCGTGCATGCCGCTTTCGTAGCGGGCCAGCACCTGGCCGCCCTCGCTGCTCAGGGCCTCCGACCAGAGCCCGGCCTCGCTCGGGGCCATGCCCAGTTCCGCCGCAAAGTTCAGCTTCAGCGGCACTTCTGCCGGACGCGGCTCCGTCCCAACGGGAATGCGGCTCTCCACCTCAATGCCGGTCCATGCGTTCAGGTCGCCCATGGCGTGGTCGGTGTAGCCGGTCCAGTAGGGCGTGCGGTAGCCGGTCATGGGGCCAAGGATGAGGATGCCGCCCTGCTCGACCCAAGGCTTCAACTTGGCGCGCAGCGCATCGGGCAGCAGCGGCAGCAGCGGCATAAACAGGAGGTCGTAGTCGTCGATTGCTGCGCCGGGCATCAGCACCTCGCGATGGAGGTAGGCATCGTGAAAGGCGAGGTAAAAGCGATAGGTCCAGTCTTGGTAGTAGCGCAGGCCGTTGGCGTACTGCTCGATGCGCAGGCCCTGATCGGCCTCGTGGCTGTAGAAGGTGGCGATCTTGGCCGGGGCCACTGGCGCTTCGAAGAGAAAGTCGCTGCTTTGCTGGAGGCTCGCGCCCAGGGCTTTGAGGTCGTCGTAATTGGCGGCGGGCTTGCCCCAGGTATGGAGAATGGCCCCGTGGGGCATCTCCTGCCCGGCGCGGTGCTGCCGCCACAGCCAGAAGAGCGAGCCTTGGCCGCCCAGGGCAAAATTCATCCACAAAGCCGAAAACATCGACCCCTCCGGCTGGTGCAAAAACCAGGTCATGCCCTCCTTGCCGCCCCCGGAGTTGTTGGGTGCAGTCTCAAAGAGCCAGTGCATGCCCTTCTCGTAGCCGCGCATGCGGTCGTAGTTGCTCACCACCCGGTCGTAGGCCTCGAAGCTGTGGTAGTTGTTTACGGCCATAAAATCGGCCTGGGCCATCAGCTTTTCGTAGTCGGTGGTCTGCCCCGGCATGGTGTCGTGGGTGATGGGGGCCTTGGAATGGCGGCGGATGACGTCGATTTGCTCATTCTGAAACTCGGTGACCATGTCGCTGTTGAACCGCTCCCAGTCGAGCCGCAGGCTGGGATGGTGCCAGACGCTGGGTAGGGGCATGGGGACCTGGTCAAAGGACAGGTAGGTCTGGCTCCAGAGGTCGGTGGCCCAGATCTCGTTCAGGTTTTCGATGCTGCCGTATTGGGCTTCGAGCCACTGCTGCCAGCGGTAGCGGCTCTCCTCGGAGTAGTCGGCATGCTTGCTCAGCTCGTTGTCGATCTGCCAGCCGATGAGGGCGGGGTGGTCGCCGAGGGCCTTGGCCATTTCCTCCACGATGCGCCGGGCGTAGTGGCGGTAGACGGTGCTGGCGTAACTGTAGTCTTTGCGGGCCCCGTGGATGCGACGGTGGCCGTCGGGCTCCAGCAAGCCGATTTCGGGATGCTTTTCCCAGAGCCAGGCCGGGGGCGTGGCCGTGGGGGTGCCGAGGATGACGTCGATGCCGCCTTCGTGGAGCTGGTCCATGATGCTGCGCAGCCATTCGAAGTCAAACTTACCCTCTTTCGGCTCCATCTTTGACCAGGAAAATTCCGCCATACGGACCACGTTCATGTGGAGGTCCTGCATGAGGGCGATGTCCTTGGGGACCTCCTCGGTGGGCCAGGTCTCGGGGTAATAGGAGGCACCGTAGTAGAGCTTGGCCTCGCCGATGTGCTGGGCCGGGAGGGAGAGGCTGGTCAGCAGGAAAAGGATCGCAGAAAAGGAGGGAAAAAAGCGTATGCAGGTTTTTGGGAGGAAAGAGCCTGCTGGGGGAGATGGCTACCAAGGATAAGGGGGGCTTTATCATTTGCGTAGGGTGAAAATAATTCAGGCCCGACTGTTTACCTATCGGCATATACCCGCACTAGCCATTGGTCCCCCTTCCATTGTTACCTGATCCTTCCATCAAACGAACTATCCATGTCCCACCTGAAAACCCTTTTTCGTCTGTGCCTTTTTGTCTTGCCTTTGCTGGGGCTTTGGGCTTGTGAAGAACTGGAAAACATCGTCGAGAACCTGCCGCCGCCTGGTTTACCGGCGGTGGATGCCATTGCCGAGGAGGAAGTCCGGCAGCAGGAACTCGCGGGCCTGGCCATCGGCATTGTGCAGGGCGGCCGCATGACCCACATCCGGGGCTACGGCTTTGCCGACCGCGACCGTGAGACGCCCCTGACCAAAGAGACCCTCATCCGCTGGGCCTCCATTTCCAAAACCCTCACCGCCATTGCCGCCATCAAGATGTACCGGGCCGGCGACATTGACCTGGACAAGGACATCCGCGACTACGTCTCCTATTGGCCGCAGCAACCGCAGGGCGACATCACCCTCCGCCAATTGCTCCAGAATACCAGCGGCATTCCCCACTATAACGATTCTACCTTCACCTTCAGCCTCTCCGGTTATGATGACACCCGCTCCTACAACGCCCGCAAAAGCGTCGAGACCTTTTCTAACCAATTTCTGCTTTTCGATCCGGGTACCGAATACAACTACAGCACCTTCGGCTTCATTCTCGCTGCCGCCGCCATTGACAAGGCCTCCCGGGACGCCTATGGCCTGACCTTCCCCGAGCTGGTGCGCGACAGCATCGCCGAGCCGCTGGGGCTGAGCACCTTACAGCCGGATTATTCGGAATTTCGCAGCCTCTCGCCCCGCACCCTGGGCTATGACAAAAACTGCGCGGGCGAGATTCAGCAGGAAAGCACCACCGACGTGAGTTGGAAGCTGGGCGGCGGGGGCTGGATTTCTACGCCCGAAGACCTCACCCGCTACATGGAGGCCCTGATCAACGAGGAGGTGGTCCCCGCCGCTTGGATGGACACCCTCCTGAACGAACCCCGCGTCGACGGCAGCCTGACCGGCTATGGCATGGGCTTCCAAATCTTCGGGCGCTACGTGGGCCACGGCGGCTGGCAGCAGAATGGCCGCAACCAGATGTACTTCTGGCCCGGCAGCGACGAGGGCATCGTGATCATGTGCAACTCTAAGCAGGTGGACCTCACCCGCATCTTCATTCGCCTGGCCAATGAGCTGGGCATGGCGAGCTTCCTCAGCCGCGACTACAACCTCTACAACCGGCTCGACTGCAACGACGACTGCGAAAACGCCAATACGGCGCTCTTTGCGGGTGTGTGGCGGGCGGGCGAGACCGATCAGCTCGTTCGCCGGGGGTACACCTTCGACCAATTCAACAGCGAATGGAACCGCCTCTCCGATGCGGGCTATCGCCTGAAGGACCTCGACACCTGGCGCGATGCGGGCGGCATCCGGCGCTGGGATGGCATTTTCACCAAGGGCAGCGGTCGCCACGCGATGTGGCGCGGCTTTAGCCAGGACGATTTCAATGCCAAATGGCAGGAGATGAGCGATGATGGCTTGCGGCTGATCGACCTGGAGACTTACCGGGCCAGCAACGGCGACCGCTTGTGGGCGGGGGTGTTTGAGGAAGGCAGCGGGGCCTACGCGATGTTTCGTAATTTTGACTTTCAGGATTTTAATGCCAAATGGAACGAGCTCAATGATCAGGGCCTGCGGCTGATCGACATTGAGACCTACGAAGCAAACAACGGCGACCGGCTCTGGGCCGGGGTGTGGCGGGCTGGTACCGACAGCTACGCCCTCTACCGCGGGCAGACCACGGCCGACTTTAACTCTCGCTGGAACGCCCAAAACGGCCAAGGCCGTCGCCTGGTCGACCTGGAGGTCTATCGCCTGAGCAATGGCGAGTTGCGCTGGGCCGGGGTCTGGCGCGCAGGTACCGAGCCCGCCGCCCTCTGGCGCAACTTCGACTTCTGCGGCTGGCAGGAGAAGCACCAAAATGCGCAAGCCAGCGGCCTGGAGCTGCTGGATTTGGAGCGGTATGAGTAGGCGGCCTGTCAAAC
>CAZIVQ010000502.1:0-4147 GCA_964542415.1 uncultured Bacteroidia bacterium
AAAGCGACACCTTCTTCTCTGCGAACCTCCGCGCCTCCTCTGCGCCCTCTGCGGTTTTTCCGGAATCCAAGATCTGCGGTAAAAAAGAGAGCTCCCCCCTACTACACCCATCGGGTAGCATCGATCAACCACTGCCGGGCTTCCACCGGCACGTAGGGACCGAGGATGTCGAGCACCCGGGCGTGGTAGGCATTGAGCCAGGTGCGCTCGGCGGTGCTGAGCAGTTCTACCTCGATCAGCTGGCGGTCGATGGGACAGAGGGTGACCGTTTCGAAGCGCAGAAACTCCCCGAACTCAGTTTTAGAATGAGGCAAGCAGAGAAGCAGGTTTTCGATGCGAATGCCGTACTGCCCGCTGCGGTAGATGCCCGGCTCATTGGAAGTGAGCATGCCTGCGGCCAGGGGAGCCCCATGGGCCCGGGCACTGATAGACTGCGGGCCTTCGTGGACATTGAGGTAGAAGCCAACTCCGTGGCCGGTGCCGTGGCCAAAGTTCAGGCCACTGTCCCAAAGCGGCTCCCGGGCCAGCACGTCGAGCTGGTAGCCATGCGTGCCTTTTGGAAAGACAGCCCGCGCCAGGGCAATGTGGCCCTTGAGCACCAAGGTAAAATCTCGCTTTTGCTGGGGGCTGGGGGGACCCATGGCCACCGTCCGCGTGATATCGGTAGTGCCGTTGAGGTATTGACCGCCAGAATCGACCAGGTAGATGCCTGCGGCTTCCAGCGGGCGGTCGCTGGCCTCGCTCACGGCGTAGTGGACGATGGCTCCGTGGTCCCCGTAGCCAGAGATAGGATTGAAACTCGGTCCGATGTAGTCGGGTTGCTGCCGCCGGAATTGCTCCAACTGCTTCGTGGCGCTGAGCTCGGTGATGGGCTGCTGTCCGACCTCCGTGGTCAGCCAATGCAAAAAAGCCACCATGGCTACGCCATCTTTGAGCATCACTTCCCGGATGTGGTGCTGCTCCGTCTCGTTTTTGCGGGCCTTGAGGCCGGTCACCGGTTGCGGAGCTTCGTGTCGCTTGAGGGTGGGCGGGAGGCTATGGACCAAGGCGGCAGGGACCTGCTGCGGGGCTAACCAAAGGGTGCTGCCCGACGGCAGGGCCTGTAACGTAGCCGCCAGCTCCCCATAGGGATGGCAACTGATGCCTTGCTGCAACAATTGCCTTCGCAGGGAGTCAGGCAGTTTTGGGGGGGCAATGAACAGCTGGGCATAGTCCGGTCCGATCAGCGCATAGCTGTAGAAAACGGGGTTGTAGGGAATGTCAGCCCCCCGGAGGTTGAAGGTCCAGGCGATGTCGTCGAGGCGGGTGAGAAGCAGGTGGGTGGCGGCTACGTGTTGCAGTTCATGCCGGAGGTCGGCAAGCTTATCTCCCCGGTCGCGCCCGGCGAACTCCAGCGGAAAAGCCGTCACCTGGGCTTGCGGCAGGGGAGGGCGGTCCGCCCAAAGGTTGGTGAAGAAGTCAGGGGTAGCCTGCCATAGCAGGCCTTGTGGCGTTAAGCGTTTTTCCCAGTGGCGCCACTGCTGCGCCGTGAGCAGTTGGGCATCTACCCCGATGGCCTGGCCGGATTCTAGCTGCTCCAGCAACCACGCCTGGGGCGTGGGCACCTCTGGCTCGCCTTGTTTCATCAGCTCGATGCCACTACCCGCCAATTCTTCCTCCGCCTGCAAAAAATAGCGGGAATCAGTCCAGAGCCCCGCCCAGGTGGCCGTCACCACCAAGCTGCCCGCTGAGCCAGAAAAGCCACTCAACCAGCGCAGCTGTTCCCAATGCGCAGGGAGGTACTCGCTCTGGTGAGGGTCGGTGCGGAGCACCACATAGGCATCGAGAGATTGCGCTTTCAGCGCTTGGCGAAAGGCTTGGAGTTTTTCTGCAACCGTCATGATGTCAAAAATGGGAAATGAGAAAAGAAGGCATGGGCTTGGCCCCAGCCCGGTCCGAGGGGAGGAAGGCTGCCCGGGGGCTTACCACTTGATGACCAGCTTGCCCATGGTCTGCCGGTGTTCGAGTTGATGGTGGGCCGTGGCGAGTTCCTCGATGGGAAAGGTGCCGCCTACGGTGGGCTTGAAAACGCCCTGCTCGCAGTAGCGGACCGTAGATTGCAGGACGCGCTGCAAGGTGTAGGGGCGCTGGTCGCCAAGGCGCAGCATGTTGACGCCAATGAGGGCTTTGGACCCGCCGACGAGCCGCAACGGATGGTAGAAGCCCGTCTGTAGGTAGAGGCGTATTTTCTGAAAAAAATTGTTCGCTTGGGTAAAACTCGAAGCCCCGAAAGCCAGCATGCGGCCCCCGGCAGAGAGGAGCTTGAGGCCACGCTTGAGGTTGGGGCCGCCGATGGGATCGAAGATCACATCCAGCCGCTCCCGGCCCCGCAGTCCTTTGATCACCGCGATGAAGTCCTGCTCCCGGTAATTGATGGGGTGCTGCACCCCGAGCTCGCGGAGGTAGCTGAGCTTTTCGGGGCTTCCGGCGGTGCCATAGATGACACATTTTTTGTGCCGGGCCCACTGTACCAGGGCCGTACCTACCCCGCCGGCGGCGGCATGGATGAGGACATGCTCGCCCGGAAATAGCTGGGTGGCCTCGGCCGCCAGGTAGTAGGCGGTGCCATATTGGGTGGCCAGCGCGGTGGCGGTGCCATCGTCCATGTCGGCCGGGATGGGGACCACCCCCCGGCTGTCGGCCAGGGCGTACTCGGCGTAGCCCCCAAAGCGGGTGAGGGCCATGACCCGCTGCCCGGGGGCCAGGTCTTTGACTTCGGGGCCCACCGCCTCGATGGTGCCCGCCACGTCGTAGCCCAGCACGCAGGGTAGCGGGGGGCGGTCAGGGTAAAAGCCCAGCCGGGCCATGACATCGGCAAAATTGAGCCCAAAGCCAGAAACCTTAATCAGCACCTCGAGCCCTTGAGGAACAGGGGTGGGGGCTTCCCTGATTTCGAAAGCGGTAGCGGCGGGTCCGTTTTTGATGAGGTAGGCAGCGCGCATAAAAAGAAAGAGTTGGGGAGAAGGAAGGGGAAAACGCCAGATCACCCCCGCAAACTACGAAAAAGGAGGAATCCCCGGGCGATTGCCCGCCCTTTTCAAAGAAACTGCTTAATTTGGCCTCAGCTTAGTAAGGAGAGAAAATAAGCCGCACCAGCAGGCAGCTATTTTTCGATGACTCAAGGAATCAAACCGAAGGATGAAGGATAGGGTCCTATCTGAGGGCTTTATGACGCTGAGGCATCGGAAAAGAGCAAATGATGGAACAGGTTATTTTTGATCCTTTACTTGTTTTCCCTTTCGAGATTCGGACAAAGGGAAAGCTCCTTGTCCCCTCAGCTAAGTGACGCTCGAAAAATAAGCTTCCCTTTTCCATTCAAAGAAGGCCAGCCTAAAACGTTGACCATAAGGCTTTTACTTTGCGACTTTACGCCTTTGCGTGAGAAAAAATAGGGAAGTTATTCTTTGCCCCTTATTAATCACCTTCATGCAACGATCCTTTCTCTTTCTGCTAGGGTTTCTCGGGCTCCTGATGGGCAGCTTGCCCGCGCAAGATTCGCTCAAACAACTCCTCACCCCCCGCCAGTGCATCGACGGCAGCGTCTACCCCGACCGCCTCAGCCAGTTGCAATGGCAAGGCGGAGCCGAGGCCTATACCTACATCCATCCTACCAGCGGCAACCTCACCCGCGAAACGGTCAAGGGCGAAAAAACGGAATTACTCAGCTTGGAGGACTTGGCCCAAAAACTACCCGGCGAGCCGAAGCAGTTTCCCCCCATCACCTGGGAGGACAAAACCCATTTTACCCTCCGTCACCAAAATCAGCTTTACCGCTACGACCTGCAAACCAGCTCCCTGACGGCTTTTGCGGCGTTAGATGCGGAAGCTGAGCACCTAGAATTTTCTCCCCAATACCACCAAGCCTACGTCAAAGGCGACAACCTGTTGGTGCGGAAGGTAGGGGAAAGTGCTTCCCGACAACTGACGACCGATGGCTCGCTCGACATCGCCTATGGCCAGGCCGCCCACCGCTCTGAGTTTGGTATTACCAAAGGGCTTTTTTGGTCCCCGGCGGGAGAAAAGCTCGCCTTCTACCGCATCGATCAAGCGGCGGTGACGGATTATCCCCGCACCGATTACGAGGCCTTTCCCGCCCAGCCCGCCCCCT
>CAZIVQ010000503.1:0-4146 GCA_964542415.1 uncultured Bacteroidia bacterium
GGGGGTCAGGAATTTCATGTCCGCTTCCTCTTTGGTCACCCGGTCGCGGCTCAGGGTGAGGGGGTAGGGGCCGATGTTCTCGGTTTTCAGGCTGTAGGTGGTGTTGTATTGGACCAAATAAGTGCCGCCGTTTTTGACGTACTCCAGAATTTGGTCCTGGAAAAAGGCGATACGGTCCACGGTATTGTAGGCCCGGATGCCGGCGATGACCGCGTCATATTTGGCGAGGTTTTCTGTGGTGATCATTTCCTCGCTCAGCAATTCTACCTGGTACCCAATCTGAGAGAGTGAACGCGGCACCTCGTCGCCTGATCCCATCAGGTAGCCGATCAGTTCGCCCTTTTTCTCCAACGGTACCCGCACCAGCTTGGCCTCCGCCGGGTTAAACACCATCTGCGCCGGGATATGGTCGTAGTTGATCGGGCGATGGCTGTGCGAATAAGCTTCCCCGCCGGTGGTGATGTTGACGCGGAAGGCTCCCACACTTTGGCCGACCGGGGGGGTGACCTGCACGCTCAGGGCCTTTTCCTGACCCTTTTCTTCAAAAGCTACTTCCAGCTTACGGGGAGAAACTTTCCAGCCTTGGGGCAGGTCGAAGGTCAGGGTGGCTTCCGGCTGATCGGCAAAGTTTTTCACCAAGAAATTTACCGCCTGCGGTGCCTGGCTAGCGAAGAGGTAGACCCCCTCCGCTACGCTAACCGTCACCGGCGGGGCTACCTCTAAGGGGCGGTAGAGCTCTCCGATGGAGCGGTCGACGTACTGATGCACCACCGGGGTTTTGATGGGCAGGGTCACCCCGTCGATCTCGAAGGTGAAAGTCGCTTCTAGCACCGGCGGGTTGTCGGGTAGGCCGATAAAGGCCTGGTTAGAGACGCGAAAAATGCCTTTTTCCTGCGGCTCTTGCAGCCAGTACGGCTGGCTAACTGGCAGGCCCTCGAAGACCGCCTGTTGGGCAGTATCCCGCACTTCGCCGTTGAGCGGCAGGGTATCGTTGAGCACGAGCTTTTCTGCCCCAAAACCAAAGTCGATGCTGCTGAGCACCACGGGGTAGAGGCTGCGCTTGAGGTAATGGGCTTCCAGCACGGCCGTATCGCCCTGGGCCACGATGGGCTCCTCGCTGTCGAGTTCGAACCACAGTCCGGCGGCATAGGCAATCGCCTTTTTCAGTTCTTCCCGCTTTAGCTCAAACCAATAGCCCTCTTTTCCCTCCATCAGCTGATACGCCTTGAGCAAAATGGGGACGACCTCTTCCGGCGCAGTGGGGTTGAAGGTGTCAAAAGCCACCTGCAACAACGCCCCCACCTCTGGGGCATTTACCCGCTTCCAGGAAGTCTCGACTTCGTACATCGGGTCGTTGTTTTCCAGGGCGGCTCCCTTTTGCAGGTCGAGGTATTCGATCTGTGAGCCGTGGAGGGAAGCAGCGCCGAAGGCCTGGCATTTGTGCATGGAGCGGGCCCGGGAGGCGATTTCGCCGTAGCTTTCGCCTAGCAAGGGATCAAATCGCCCGATGTCGATGGTGACGATGCCCTTCAGCTCCTCTTCCGTCGGTTGGTAGCGGCGGAAGACCCAGTAGTTGTTCCAAAAGAGCCGCTTGGGCTGCCAGGGTTCTACGTAGGCGAGTTGCTCGGGAAAAGCTTGGGGATCCCCCGCGAGGTCAAAAGCTTCGTGGGCCAGCATGGCCGAGGCGGTATGGTGGCCGTGGCCGCCGCCGCCATCATCGGGCGTGCCAAAGCGGTTGATGATGATATCAGGCCGGTATTTGCGGATGGTCCAGACCATGTCGGCCAGAACCTTTTCCTTGTCCCAGATTTCGAGGGTTTCTTCAGGGGTTTTGGAATAGCCGAAGTCATAGGCCCGGCTGAAGGTCTGCTCCCCTCCGTCGATGCGGCGGGCTTGCAGCAACTCTTGGGTACGGAGAATACCCAAGAGGTCGCCTTTCTCGTCGCCGATCAGGTTTTGGCCCCCGTCGCCCCGGGTGAGGGAGAGGTAGGTGGTGCGATAGCCGTAGCCTTTGGCAAAGGTGGCGATCAGGCGCTGATTTTCATCGTCGGGGTGGGCTGCCACATACAAAACCGAGCCTAGCACCTGCAAGCGCTTGAGCAGGTGCTGCAATTCCGCCGCGGAGCGGGGCGGCATGGGGTTTTGGGAGCGGACAGGCGTTACCAGGAGGCAACCGGTCAAAAGCAGAAGCAAGAAGATACGCATGTGGTTGTGAGGTTGATCGGCAGATAGGGAAGGGGAAACCTAAAACGTTCGAATATAGGAGAAAATGTGCTGGGCTACCAAGTTTGGGGGGAGAAGAAACGCCCGGGAAGCCTGGCCCATCAGTTTTGGGACCGGGAAAGGGCAGCTGAAAGGTTCTGGAAGAGGGGCGGGACCGGGGAAAATTGCGAAATAGATTGGTGGGACCCTTGCCCCCTAGCGAGCCTGGCCATGAGCAGAAAGGGGCTACAACCGCTCGCTGCTCATGCAAGGCAGAAAAGCCTACCCTACTGGGAACTGCGGGGCAGGGAAAGAGGGTTACATTCCATAAGAAAAAATTATTTTTTGCCTGGCACTTTCGAGTCGGGACTTAAAATTTACAAAACTGAACTATTGCGAAAAATCGAAATAAAAAACCTGGGACCAGGAGCCTCGTTATCATATTCATTGTATTGCAGCGATGATTCATCGTTCAAGACAGTAGCCCTTCCTACACAAATTGGGCACCTACCTCTCGCTTGTGCTTACCCCGATCCATTTTTTCCCTATGCCCCAAATTCTTAGCCAATGCCGCGTTCCCTGGTACCTGCGTGGCGGTCACGTTCAAACCCTTTATCCTCATTTAAGACGCAGTGTACCCAAGCTACCTTATATACGGGAGCGGCTGGAATTGCCAGATGGTGATTTTTTAGACCTCGACTGGTTCCAGCAAGGGCATGGCCGGTTGATGATTGCCCTCCATGGTTTGGAGGGGAGCAGCCAGAGTACCTACATTCGGGGCCTGCTGCTGGCTGCCAGTGAACAGGGCTGGGATTGCCTGGCGGTCAACTGGCGCAGCTGTAGCGGCGTCCCAAACCGCCTGCCCCGCTTCTACCACAGCGGCGCCACCGAGGACCTGGCAGCCGTGATGGACCACCTGCTGGACCTCGACCTCTACGGACGCATGGGCTGTGCCGGGTTTAGCTTGGGGGGAAATGTCCTGCTACGCTACTTGGGCGAGCAAGGGGAAAAAATACCCCTCACCCTGACCCACGGTGCAGCCGTATCGGTCCCCTGCGACCTGAGCAGTAGTGCCCGCCGTTTGGATAGCCCCGGCAATGGCCTCTACCGCGCCCACTTTCTGCGCAGCTTGCGCCGCAAGGTGCGGAGCAAGCCAGATCAGATGGCAGGGTTTCCCGCGCCAGGGAAGCTGCGCAAGCTCGTGGATTTTGACAACGCCTACACCGCCCCCTTGCACGGCTTTGCCGATGCCCAAGACTACTACCGCCAGGCCAGCTGCCTGCCGGTGTTGCCGAAGATCCGCCTGGCAACCTTGCTCATCAATGCCCAAAACGATCCCTTCCTGACCCCCAGCTGCTTCCCACATGAGGTAGCCCGTGAGTCGCCTTGGCTTCACCTGATGACCCCCCAACAGGGAGGGCACGTGGGGTTTCCTTGCGTGAGCAACCCCAATGCCTATTGGCACGAACAGCAAATTCTGGACTTTATGGGCGACGGGAATTGAAGATCAGTTCCGCAAGCACTAGCCGGACCCCCTGGGCCGGATTTCCGGGCTCGGATCCGGTCAGGCTCATTGCCATTTGCCGCCTCGTCCCTGTTTCTTTTCGCTGCGGCGCTTTTTCTGCTCCAGCCGCTTCTCATGAAAGCGACGCGGCGGCCGGGGTTTCTTGCGGCGTTTGGGAGGGATCAGGGCTGCTTGCAGCAGGGTGCGAAAGCGTTGCTCTACTTGTCTGCGATTCGCGATCTGCGAACGCTCGGTGTTGGCTTTGATTATGAACACCTTATCCTTGGTCAAACGGCTGCTGAGCCGCTCACTGGCGAGCTGTTTTTGGTAGGTAGAAAGGTGCAGTGAGGCCATCAGGTCAAAGCGCAATTCGACCTGCGTATCGACTTTGTTGGCATGCTGCCCCCCCGGCCCGCCACTGCGGGAGGTAGAAAAGGTAC
>CAZIVQ010000504.1:0-4139 GCA_964542415.1 uncultured Bacteroidia bacterium
CCCTCTTCGCCCAAAAGGCTCGCCTCAGCGGGCAGGTGCTCGACGCAGGCACGGCCGAACCACTCAGTTTTGCCACGGTAGGGCTCTTCTCCGGGCAGGACAGCAACCAGGTGGCGGGGGCTTTGGCTGATTCCAGCGGCAACTTTGCCCTTTCTGACCTGCCGCCGGACAGCTATTACCTGGTGGTGAAGTTTCTGGGCTACGAATCGCAGCGGGTAGGCGGCCTGACCCTGGACCGGGATGAAAACCGGCCCTTGGGGGCGATTCGCTTGCAGGCGACGAAGCGGTTGCTGGAGGAGATCGAGATCACGGGGCGCAAGAGCCAGAGTTTTCACCGGGTGGACCGGCAAGTCTACGACGCCACGCAATTTCAGCAGGCACAGGGCGGCAGTGCCACCGACGTGCTGCGCAACCTGCCCGCGGTTTCACTCGACGCCCAGGGCGACATCTCGGTGCGCGGCAGCAACGGTTTTATGCTCATGATCGACGGCAAGCAGATGCAGGGCGACCCCAGCACCTTGCTCAGCCAGTTGCCGGCTAACGCCATCGAGTCGATCGAGCTGCTCACCACGCCCTCGGCTAAGTACGACCCCGACGGCAAGGGCGGTATCATCAACATCAAGACCCGCAAGGGGGCGACCGACGGCTTCTACCTTCAGGCCAATGTCCTGCTGGGCCTGCCGAGTATCGAGCCTTACGACAATGCCGAGGCGGCCCGCCGCTATGGGGCCGACCTTACCCTCAACTACAAAAAGGGCCCTTGGGACCTCTCCGGCGGCCTCGACTACCGCCGCAGCGACCTCGCCGGCCGCCGTATCGGCTACGTCAACACCTACCAGAACGAAGTCCTGACAGAGTTTCCCTCCGCAGGCGAGCGTAGTTTTGATGAGTACCAATACTCCGGCCGCCTGTCAGCCATCTACACCCCCAATCCGCGGCACACCTTCGGGGCGAGCTTCTTCGCCGGAGACCGCACCAAGTATCGCACGGCCAACATCCTCTACCAGCCGCAGCAGCGACGGCGCATTCCCGGCGGGGAATTTCTCGGCACGGAGGCTTATTGGGATCTGTACCAGCAGACGGGAAAGGTATTTCAGGGGGGCGAACTCGTCGATTCGCTCACCTACTACAACGAAAACCTGCGGGTGCGCGAAGGCGACTTCTTCATCGGCTCGCTGGACTACCAGTGGAAGCTGCCCGATGAGTCGGTGTTGAGCCTATCGGGCCTCTACGAACGCACCCTGCTCGGCGGGCCCACGGACAACGCCTCCCTGGCCTGGCCCAATGTGCAGGACAGCTTGCAATACCAGTTCAACACCAACAACAACCCGCTGGACGGGCTGCGCCTCAAGGCCGATTACCAGCGCAAGCTGGGCGCGGTGGTCTGGGAGAGTGGGTACCAATTCCGCTACCTCTACCATCCGGGCGATTTTCTCTACCTCGACCGCGATTTCGAGAACGACCGCTTCGTGGAGAATCCCGAATTCACTAACCGCATTGAGCTGGAGCGGATCATCCACTCAGCCTACACCCAGTTTGAGGGAAAATGGGGTCGCCTGACCTACAGTGCCGGCCTGCGGCTGGAGTACATGGACCGGCTGGTGACCCTGGCTTCGCCGGACACGACTTACGAATACGAAATGTTCCAGCCCTTTCCGGCCCTGAACTTGCTCTATGATTTGGGCAAAAGTTGGGCGCTGAAAGGCGGTTACAGCCGACGCATTGCGCGCACCACCACCTTTAAGATGACGCCTTTCCCCGAGCGGGAGCACAACGAGACCCTGGAGCAGGGCGACGCGGAATTGCTGCCGGAATTTATCGACCTGGCGGAGCTGGGCGTGGTGAAAAATTGGGGGGATAACAGTGTGTTCCTCACCGGCTACTACCGGCAGGTGGAGAACGTCATCAACCGCGTCAACACGATCTACAACGATTCTATTCTCAACCGCATCTACACCAATGCCGGGGAAGCGCGGGCCCTGGGCCTGGAAATGGGGGTGACCCTCTACCCTATCCCTTGGTGGAAGCTCTACGCTGGCGGCAATGTCTACGACTACCGCATCCGCGGCGACCTTTTTGGCGAGGCGATCAACACCTCGAACGTGATCTACTCGGTCAACGCCACGGCTGATTTCACCTTGGGCAAGACTTTCACCCTGCAAGCCGGCTTCAATTATCTCTCCGAGCGGGTGACGGCCCAAGGCGTGGACTCCCGCTTCTACAACCCGAGCCTGAGCCTGCGCAAGACCTTTCTCGACGGCCGCATGGCCCTTACGGCCCAGTGGCTCAGCATCGACATGGGCTTGCTCGCCAGCAACGAGCAGCGCATCACCACCCGCCGCGACAATTTCTTCACCACCACCAACTATGTCTACGAGGTCGACCGGGTGCTGCTCAGCCTCAGCTACCAGCTCAACCAGCCTTCGAAGCAGATGAAGTTTATTAAGAGTGAGTTTGGGGACAAGGAGTTTTAGGGAAGATGGCTAAGGCTTGTTGGCAGGCGGTTCTATTCTTGCTTGGTTAGGAAAATTGAGTAGCGAGGGGTTTACCCCTAAAATGTTTCCCCTAACTGAAAATCCATTCAGCAATTTCTGGATGGAAATGCGGCATCTGAAAGGCTATTCTGTTAACCCTGTCAGCGTTTTTGGGAACGCTGACAGGGTTTTAAGCGATAAATGTAAGCCATTAAATTCGCAGTAAAAAGTGCTCTCGTTTCATGGTCTCGTCTTGATAATGATAGGTCGTGAGGACTGCTTTTTCTAACACTTTTTTAAGCATATTGAAATTATGGGGCTTGGTGATGTAAACATTTGCTCCGTTACGGAAGGTTTCCTCTACGTCTTTTTCATTGTCTGAGGTTGAATAAATGGCAATAGAAATATCTTTAAATTTTTCATCTCTTTTGATTTCTTTCAAGCATTCCAATCCATTTTTGCGTGGCATGTTGAGGTCCAGGAAAAGAAGATCAGGTAAGCGGGTGTTATTCATGTTGAGCCACTCCATAAGTTGTATGCCGTCATTTACGGTGCGAATTATGGTGTTAATTTTGAGTTCTGAAAACGCCTCTCTGAAAAGAAGGTGGTCGCTTTCATCGTCATCGGCAAGAAGTATCCGTATAGGTTCGTTTTCCATGTTGATTTATTTATCCTGTGTGGATGGAATGTAGATATTGAAGGTGGCACCTTGGTTGGGTTCGCTGGAAGCGGTAATGATACCATTGTGGTTTTCAACTATCTTTTTCACGATAGCAAGACCAATACCTGTACCTGGGTATTCTTCTTTGCCATGAAGTTTCTGAAATACTTCAAATATTTTGGTGCTGTATTTTTGTTCAAACCCGATGCCATTGTCGCTTACGGTAATATAGCAATATTCTTTTTGAGGAGAAAGTTCCTCGATATTCACTTTATCGGATTCAATTTTCTGGCTCGATATTTTTATGTGTAAGGGTGTTTTTTGATTTGAATACTTGAGCGCGTTGCCGATAAGGTTGAGCATCAGTTGGCGAAACTGGAAGGGAATGATTTTTACTTTGCATGTTTCGACTACTTCTATCGTAGCTCCCTGCTGTTCAATGTCCTCTTTTAACTCGGCTTTGACTGCTTCAATAATCGGGTTGAGGTTGGTTTCTTCAAATTCTCGTTCGTCTGTAGTTAAGCGGGAAAAGGCAAGTAAATCCTGAATGAGCTGCCGCATCCTCTCTGTCTCATGCTGCATAAGCTGGAAGTAGCTTTTCCCCTTTTCAGACAATTGCTGTTTTTCTTTTTCTAGAATCAAGCCTGCAAAAGTTTGTAATTTGCGAAGCGGTTCTTGCAAATCGTGACTGGAAACATAGGTAAAGGCTTCCAGCTCTTCGTTCATATGCAAAAGCTCTTTGTTTTTATTTTCAAGCGTCTCATTAGCTTCTTTTAGTTCTTGGGTTCTTTCCTCAACCGCCTTCACCAACCTTAATTTTTCTTTCCTGCGGTCATCGACTTCTTTCTTGGGTATTTCTCTTTCTCGCATTTCTTTTTCCAATATCAAGTGTCTTACATCGGTAATGTCGGAAATAACAAGCAGAATCAATTGTTCACGATGCGTTTCTTGAATAATCCGGCTTGCATTGAGGGACATTATTTTTTCTCCAATATCCAGGAAGG
>CAZIVQ010000505.1:0-4130 GCA_964542415.1 uncultured Bacteroidia bacterium
TGGGCTGAGTTGGGCAAGCAAAGCTCTGGCTTTTTGTTCGGTAGGATTCATATTATTCTCACCTACATGAAACGCTGGCAGGGTTCTCACCAATCCTGATTTTCGCTACCCTGCCTGCGTTTTTTGGGATGCGACCAACGCAGTCAGGGCAAAAGCACGACCATCGAGCAGCCCTGACAGCGTGGGGAACGTTTGACGCTGGCAGGGTTCTCACCAATCCTGATTTTCGCTACCCTGCCTGCGTTTTTTGGGATGCGACCAACGCAGTCAGGGCAAAAGCACGACCATCGAGCAGCCCTGACAGCGTCAACACATTCAACTACTTGGTAAGCGCGCAGCGTCTATCCCGACTATGCTTCCTTGAATTAAACGAAAAATTCATCCAAAAGCTACGCTCCCCTTCGCAAAGGACCTCACCCCCACAACCCATCGCCTGCCTGCGGCTCCAGGGTATAGGCATCGGGAAACGGCTTGCCCGCCAGGAAGCAGTCGAGCAGCAAGCGGATGTCGTCTACCTGCAGCACCGCTGCCCAGTCCACCACCACCGGGCCGTAGGGGGTAAGCACCTCACAGGTATCCCGCCGCTGCTTGGAGAGCCGGAAGCGAAGCCATTGCCCGTTGCGGCTCAGCTCCGCCACCATGGCTTCGGGGCGGCCGCCACAGCGTAGCTGCGCCCCATTTTCCAACGTCAAAATCCCTCCAATCGGATCGCCGATGTCATGTTCTGGCCATTCGTGCCAGGGACCTGGCTCGGGACAAGCATGGGCGGGCTCGCCAGGGGTTTGCCAATGTGCGTTCATGGGGGTAGATGTGAGAGATGAGAGATGAGACATGCGATGTGGCGACGAGCGACAAAGCGACCGGAGGTTGAAACTTGGTGGCCTCCTACGCATGCTTGGTAAAAAGCCTCTGTTCCCTTGGTGGTAAAAACTGCCTTAGACCGGCGGTTCCTCAATGGAGCGAATGACATAAAACCCATCTTCGCCCTGCGGCTGATAGAGGGGCATCAGCATCATCCCCGACTCGGGGCAGATGATGTCCCCTGCCTGATCGCGGGCAATGGGCTCGCCTTTGTAGACTTTGTGAAAATTGGTGAAGCCGGGATGCATGTAAAAGTGGTCCTTTTCCACGATAGGGTGGCGATGCACCACCTCCATGTAATGCGGCAGCGCCCGCGAGGCGGTGATCAGCAGGCGGTGGTATTGCTCAAATTCCGGGATGTTTTCGGGGTCTACGCAGCCAGCCTTTTCCAGCAGCAGCCAGATGGCCGCCTCATGTTTGTCTACCGAAGCCGGGTCGTCGTGCTGGCCCGACTCAAACGCGATGCCGTGGTAGCCGCGGTCTTCGATGAAGACATTGGTGGTAGAAGAAAGCTCCGTGGTCATGCCAAAGATCACTGGCGCGTGTAGCGACGAAGCCAGGACGCGGTTGGGCTCCGGGCCATTGACGAGGCTGAAGAGGCCCCCGGGCGCGGAGGTGGTGTGCAGGTCGATCAGGATATCTGCCTCGCCTTGGCCATTGAGCACTGACTCGATGATCTCCAGCAGCTCGATCAATTGTTTCTCCTCGGCATTGCGGTCCTTCGGGGCCAGTTGTTGGATGCGGGCGATCTCGCTCTCCGACCAGAGCCGGTTCAGGTCCCGGTCGATGAAGCGGCGCTGCTGGGTCAAGGCCGGCACATTGCCTTTTAGCCCCACAAAACGACCCCGAAAGGGAGGCTCCAGGGCTTCGAGCCGGTGAAACACCCGCTCCAATGCGTAAACGCCCGCGGGCTCGTTGCCGTGAATGCCGCCAAGTATGAGTAGATTAGGCCCTGCTTGCCGCTGCGAATAGTCGCCAATAATGCGTTCCGATGGGGTCATGTGCGTCGAGAAAATTGCGTGCCCGGACCTTGCTTTTGCCCGCTTGCCGGGCGTTTCTGGCCTCGATTTAGCTAGCAAAAATAGCGCTATTTTCCGAGAGATGCGAAGCGGATTCCCCCTACTTATGACAAGTCCGATGTTTGTCGTTCCGAGCGAGAATGTTTAGGTACCAAACAGTCCCCCTGGGATGCCAGCAAAGCCGTAGGCCTGGCCGGATTTTCCTCCCGAGGCGGATCTTCGATAATCCGGCTGCGACAGATGCTGGCTTATTTGCCGGACGGAGTCCAGCGGTACTGGCTCGTACTGCTGGACTCCATCCGGCGTTTTCATCGCATGTAGATTGGAATGCCCCCCAGCCGTAGGCTTCGCCGGATTTCCGTACTGAGGCCGCCCGAGGCCCTTTGGCAGTCCCTCGAAATAAGTAGCCCACAACCAGTAAGAACCAGTTGCGGGCCATCGCTTCCTAAAAGAAGCACAAACCACAGGCACAGTCTATACTCCATACTCCATTTTCTCCGCTATACCTGGGTCTCTGAAACCGCCGTCGACTTGATGTAGTCGGCGTTCATGCGGGCAATGTTGGTGATGGAGATGCCTTTGGGGCATTCTACCTCACAAGCGCCGGTGTTGGTGCAGTTGCCGAAGCCGGCCTCGTCCATGGCGAGCACCATTTTCTGCACGCGGCGGGATTTTTCGGGCTTGCCTTGCGGCAAGGTATTGAGGTGGGTAGACTTAGCGGAAACGAACAGCATCGCCGAGGCATTTTTGCAAGCCGCTACGCAAGCGCCACAGCCGATGCACTCGGCCGCGTTCATGGCGTCCTCGGCCACATCGGTACTGACCGGGATCTCGTTGGCATCGGGGGCCGAGCCAGTATTGGCCGAGATGAAGCCCCCTGCCTGGATGATGTCGTCAAACGAAGTGCGATCCACCATCAGGTCCTTGATGATGGGAAAGGCCTTAGCCTGCCAAGGCTCCACGTAGATGGTATCCCCATCGCTGAAGCTGCGCATGTGCAGCTGACAAGTGGTGGTGCGTCGATGTGGCCCGTGGGCCTGCCCATTGATCACCACGCCACAGGAGCCACAGATGCCTTCCCGGCAGTCATGGTCAAAGGCGATGGGCTCACCGCCTTCGGCGATCAGCCGCTCGTTGAGCACATCGAGCATTTCAAGGAAAGACATCTCGGGCGAAACATCATTGACCGTATAATCGACGAGCTTACCCGCAGCTTTCGGGCCTTGCTGACGCCAGATTTTCAGATTTATCTTCATCGGATTATTTTTTGAAAGGGTGATTTTTTGATGGGATGAATGGCTTTCAAGTCCTGCATCATTCCTCCTTCATCATTTATAAGAGCGGGTTTTCAACTCCACAAATTCGAATTCTAGTTCTTCTTTGTGCATGATCTCCTGCTGGTTGAAGCCTTGGTATTGCCAGGCCCCGACGAAGGCAAAATCCTGGTCGTTCCGCAGGGCTTCGCCTTCTTCGGACTGGAATTCTTCGCGGAAGTGACCGCCGCAGGATTCTTCCCGCTGCAAAGCATCGTCGATCATCAGTTCGCCCATCTCCATGAAGTCGGCTACGCGCCAGGCCTTCTGCAGCTCGGGGTTGTACTCGTTATCGGTACCGGGGACATTCACCTCTTTCCAAAACTCCGCCCGTACCTCTTGTACCAACTTCTTGGCTTTGGTCAGGCCTTCTTTGTTGCGGGCCATGCCGCAGTAATCCCACATGATTTTGCCCAGCTGCTTGTGCAGGCTGTCCACTGTGCGGGAGCCCTTGTTGTTTATCAAGGTCGAAACCTGGGTTTCTACTTCCTGCTCGGCTTCTTTGAAGGCCGGATGGTCGGTAGTGGGGTGGTCGCTCAGCGGCTGCGAAGCCAGGTAGTTCCCGACGGTAAAGGGAATGACGAAGTAGCCATCGGCCAGCCCTTGCATCAGGGCCGATGCGCCGAGGCGGTTGGCGCCGTGGTCGGAGTAGTTAGCTTCGCCCAAGGCGAAAAGGCCTGGGATGTTGGTGCTCAGGTTATAGTCGACCCACAGCCCGCCCATGGTGTAATGGACGGCGGGGAAAATCCTCATCGGTGTCTCGTAGGGGTTGTCGTCGGTGATGCGCTCGTACATCTCGAAGAGGTTGCCGTAGCGGGATTCCACCACGTTTTTGCCTAAGCGAGCGATCGACTCGGCAAAATCGAGGAATACGGCCTCGCCACCATCGGCTACGCTGCGGCCCTCGTCGCAGACATACTTGGCGTTGCGCGAAGCC
>CAZIVQ010000506.1:0-4127 GCA_964542415.1 uncultured Bacteroidia bacterium
CAGCAGGAGAAGGATTGGTTGGGACAGCAGGCTTTTACAGGAACAAAGCATAGGTGAAAAGTTGATAATAATTGGTTTTTAATAGTTCTGGCTATTCCGAAATCGGGTGGTAGCATGGTTAGCGATGTTGACTGCTGATTTTTTCTGGCTCGCGCCGGACGCTCAAGCTGTGTTCAACCCTATTTCCAAACCAGCTCGCGCCTGATAGGATCAGGTGCGAGCCCGGTTTGGAAGCGCCTGCGGCGACAGCTTATTCGCACCGGACAGTCCGTCGCGAGTCCAAAAAGAAGCTTTTACACAGCCTCTCCGTCCGGTGCGCCATGACTGGCCGCTGTGGGCGTCTTGCCGTTTTCATTTGCGCACACATGCCAAATGCGCGAGAGCAAGCCAGCACGCGCGCGCTACGATGCGATGCTGGTAACCCTGTCAGCGTTTTTGGGAACGCTGACAGGGTAGGCTATGCCTGCTCGCGGTGGACTCCTGAGCGGTGCGCAAAGACTTGTCGCTCATAAGGAGAAGGATGCTTCATGGCGGAAGAATTTGAGGGGGGCGACCTTGACCCGGTCGAATAGGCCATCGGTCTTTCACCTATTCTCGGGCCAAAACCTATCGCTTGACTTTACCCCAAAGAGGCCTTGGGAGGAAGCCCAATACTGGCTGAACCCACGAAGCAACCGAGGAACCCCTAAGCTGTCATCCTGATCCCACCTGTAGGCGGTGGTGAGGGAGCTTGCTTTCCGGCAGGGCAAGACTTCTCGCTACCGCCAAGGGGCGGGCTACTCATGACAAGTCTGCATGCTATGAAAACGCCGGACGGAGTCCAGCGGTACGGGGGCAGTACCGCTGCTCTCTGAGCGGCGGATAGAAAAGAACCACGGGCTAGTGCTTCCGTCGCTAAATTCTTACCCATTTAAACTTGCCCTTTTTCCGCGGTACTGCGTCAAAAAGCCTTCATTTAGCTCGCTAAACTCAGCCTTTTTTCCTTGTCCCGCGAAAAAATGACTGCGTTTAAATTGGGTAATTACTTTGCTCCACAAGCACTAGGAAATCCGGCCGAGCCTACGTCTTTGCTGCCCTCCCCTCCCATTTCTCTTTCCTGCCGCTTACCTTTGTGGCATGGCAACCCTCCCCGCGTCTTTGTTGGCGGCTTTGCAGCAGGTCCACGGCTTGCAGGTGGACCACGCCCGTCCCCTGGGGGGAGGCTGCATCCATCAAGCGACGCGGCTGAGCACGCCCGGAGGAGATTTTTTTCTCAAATACAACCAGCCGCAAGAAGCCCACAACTTTGCCGTGGAGGCCCAGGGGCTCAGCTTGCTGCGCGAAACCAGCACGGCCCGCATCCCGGCGGTCATTGGCCGGGGGGAGACGAAAAGCCACGCCTACCTGCTGCTCGAATACATCGAGCCGGGCCGGCCGGGGCCGCGCTATTGGGAGCAGCTGGGCGAACAGCTCGCCCGCCTGCACCAGCATAGCCGCCCCCAATTCGGGCTGGACTACGACAACTACATCGGGCGGCTGCCCCAAGCCAACCCCGACCTGGCCGATTGGCCTACTTTCTTTGCCGAGGCGCGCATCCGCCCCCTGCTGCGGCAAGCCATCGACCGCGGCCTGATGGACCGCCAAGACTTGCAGGATTTTGAGCGCCTGGTACCCATACTCGACGAAATTTTCCCCGAGGAACCCCCGGCCCTCATCCACGGCGACCTTTGGGGCGGCAACCTGCTCACCGATGCCCGGGGCGAAGCCGTGCTCATTGACCCGGCGGTGCATTATGCCCACCGGGAGATGGAGCTGGCCTTCATGACCCTCTTTGACCGGCAGCCACCGGCGTTCCACGCGGCCTACGAAGGCGTCTACCCTTTGGCCCCCGGCTGGCGAGACCGCATCGACCTCTGTAACCTTTATCCCCTGCTGGTTCACGTCAACCTGTTTGGCGGGGGCTACGCCAGCTCGGCCCGGCAGGCCTTGCGGCGCTACCTCTGATTTTTTCACGATTTACCTCAACCCATTCTATGCGAACGATCCTCCTGACCCTGCTGCTCAGCCTGCCCTTTTGGTTGGCCTGCCAATCAGAGCAGCCATCGAACACCAGCCAGGCCCCGGCCACCGAGCCTGCTACCCAGCCGGCCCCGCCCCCGCCCAACATTGACCTTCCCCCGGGCGCAACCGGCGCGCTGGGCGATTCGGCCATGTTTCCCTACGTTTTTCAGGGGGAAGGCCGCAGCAACATTCTCCAGGCCTACAGCATGAGTTTTCGCCTCGAATACCAGGATCCGCTCATCCCGGTGGTCAACACCGCCGTGCCCTGGATGGACCCGCAGGCTTACAGCGAGCAATTCGGCAACTTCATCACCTATGTGCGCAACGGCCGCCGGGTGAGCCTCACCGAGCCCTACATTCAGGTGCAGTATTTCAGCAAAAATCAACCTAACTGCGGCACCGTCGATTCTGTCTTCATGTGGCTCGACCAGCAATTTATCGAGCAGCGCGACGCCGAGGTGATCCAGGCCAAGCACGAAGTGCAGACCGCTTCCCGCCTGCCGGCCCTCTGCAAAGAGTACCGCATGGGGGAACTCGAAAAGCTAGCGGGCAAGCAATTGGCCTACGCCTACATCGACTACGACGACGACTACATCGTCGGCATGGCCCTGACCACCACGGCCGAAAGCGACTACGAGATGAGCCGGGAGCTGTTTTATGAGATGGTGAAGAGCTTTGCGTTTTTTTGAGGGGGGCAAGGTTTTCTCCGGCAAAAAGGACGGGGAAAATGGCCTGGGAACCTTCATAAAGCTTCAGAGCCCTGAGCCTTATACACAACCACCCCCCGATCCCCCAACGCTGGTAGGGCTGTCAAAACCCCTGCTTTTGCCCTGCCAGCGTTGATGGCATGCTAAAAGCGCAGCAAACTGTACCTTGGGCTTCCAGCCCGAGCCTCCCCGCGGCTCCTCCGAAGGCGGATCTTTGATTGGAAAGCCACGGTACAGTACCCCCCCAACGCCGGCAGGGTTTCAGAGTCCTTATGAAGGGTGGCAACCGCCAGAATTGTCAGAGAAACGCAGAAGATAAAAAATCCGCTGGGGAGCGTTCCCCAGCGGATTTTTTGCTTGCTGACTTGCTGACAGTCGGTGCTAAGCCGACTGGGCGGCGACAGCCTCTTTGCGTTGCCGTTGCTTATCGGCGTAGGCGGCGGCGGCTTCGCGCACCCAAGCCCCGTTTTCGTGGGCTTGGCGGCGGGCCTTGAGGCGGGAGCGGTTCATCTTGCCTTGGCCTTTGACCACCTGCCAGAACTCGTCCCAGTCGATGGGACCAAAGTCATAATGCCCGCGTTCCTCGTTCCACTTTAGCTCGGGGTCGGGCACCGTCAGGCCAAGGAATTCGGCTTGCGGCACCGTGGCATCGACAAACTGCTGCCGCAGCTCGTCATTGGACTTGAGCTTGATCTTCCAAGCCATGGACTGCTGGCTGTGGGTCGACTCATCGTCCCGGGGGCCAAACATCATCAGGCTGGGCCACCACCAGCGGTTGAGGGCGTCCTGGGCCATGGCTTTCTGGGCCTCTGTGCCCCGGCAAAGGGTCAGCAAGATCTCGTAGCCCTGGCGCTGGTGGAAGCTTTCTTCCTTGCAGATGCGGACCATCGCGCGGGCGTAGGGCCCGTAGGACGTGCGGGTCAGCATGACCTGGTTCATGATGGCAGCCCCATCGACCAGCCAACCAACGGCACCGATGTCGGCCCAGCTGAGGGTGGGATAGTTGAAGATGGAGCTGTACTTGGCTTTGCCGGTGTGGAGCTGGTCGAGCAGCTCTTCGCGGTCGATGCCGAGGGTTTCGGCCGCGCTGTAGAGGTAGAGGCCGTGGCCGGCTTCGTCCTGCACCTTGGCCAGCAAGGCCACCTTGCGGCGCAGGCTCGGGGCGCGGGTGATCCAGTTGCCCTCGGGCAGCATGCCCACGATCTCCGAATGCGCGTGCTGCGAAATCTGCCGGATCAGCGTCTTGCGGTATTTCTCCGGCATCCAGTCTTTGGGCTCGACCTTGAGGTCGGCGTCGATTTCCTCCTGGAAGGTTTGCTCCAGGTTCAATATGTTGTCGCTCATAGCTTTTGCGTAGTCAGTTTGTCTTGATAACCGCTT
>CAZIVQ010000507.1:0-4121 GCA_964542415.1 uncultured Bacteroidia bacterium
CCTCAAAGCCGTAGGCCAGACGGTGCTGACGGTGGTGTATCAGCTGTAAGGGGGGGAATAGAGCTAGGGTGTGTAATCTGATAGGAAATTAGCCCGGCGTATTTTGAAAGATGAAAATACTGTAACTCAGCAATAACAAAGGGATTTAGTAACAGTCGAAAAATAAACTCCCTTTTTCCATTTTAGGCAAAAAAATACAACCCCCTGTTTATCAAATTTTTACTCTGCTCTTCTGCGTCTCTGCGTGAAACAAAAAGGAGAAGTTATTCTTTGCGCCTTACTTAGCGGCTTTATGCAAATTTTATAAACTTTGCTCCGGCCGATGGGTTAATTAATCGAAGTAAAGTTTTTCCTAGCCAAAGCTCCGGTCACTTTTTGTGGCTCAGGAAGTTACCAGCAAGTTCTGGCAATCTCCCGTTAAATTTCTGATTATCAGAAATGATGCGTAACTTTGAGTCTCTCTTACACTAAATCATTTAGCTACATGTCGGAAGTAAAAACCAAATACCTTCCCTACAAAGTCAAGGATATTTCAATGGCCGATTGGGGCCGCAAAGAGATCGGTCTGGCCGAGGCAGAAATGCCGGGTCTGATGGCTATTCGTGAAGAATATGGGCCGCAGAAGCCCCTCAAAGGTGCCCGCGTCGCGGGTTGCCTTCACATGACTGTACAAACGGCAGTGCTGATCGAGACTTTGATCGAGCTCGGCGCAGACGTTACCTGGTCTTCCTGTAACATTTTCTCTACCCAGGATCAGGCCGCTGCAGCCATTGCCGCTGCTGGTATTCCGGTCTACGCCTGGAAAGGCATGACTGAAGAGGAGTTTGACTGGTGCATTGAGCAGACGCTCTTTTTCGGCGAAGATCGCAAGCCACTGAACATGATCCTCGACGATGGAGGTGACCTCACCAACATGGTCCTTGATCGCTATCCCGAAATGGTCGGGGAGATTCGGGGGTTGAGCGAAGAAACCACCACGGGCGTACATCGTCTCTACGAGCGCATGCGTAAGGGTACGCTGCCCATGCCCGCCTTCAACGTCAACGACTCGGTTACCAAGTCTAAGTTTGATAACAAGTTCGGCTGTAAGGAGTCTGCTGTAGATGCCATTCGCCGCGCTACTGATGTGATGATGGCCGGTAAAGTGGCCATGGTTGCTGGCTACGGCGATGTAGGTAAGGGTACTGTCGCTTCGTTGCACGGGGCAGGGTGCCGGGTGATTGTATCAGAAATCGACCCAATTTGCGCCCTGCAAGCGGCTATGGACGGTTATGAGGTGAAGAAAATCGCTAACGCCATCCACCGCGCCGACATCGTCGTGACCGCTACGGGCAACAAGAACATTATCACTGCCGAGCACTTCAAGAAAATGAAGGACAAAGCCATTTTGTGTAATATCGGCCACTTCGACAACGAGATCGACATGGCCTGGTTGAAGAAAAACCACGGTGACACCAAGATAAACATTAAGCCGCAGGTGGACATGTACAACGTGGATGGTAATGATATCATCGTACTGGCTGAAGGTCGCTTGGTCAACCTCGGTTGCGCTACCGGCCACCCTTCTTTCGTGATGTCCAACTCTTTCTCCAACCAGGTGTTGGCCCAAATCGAGCTGTGGAAACACCACGACAATTACGAGAACAAAGTCTACACCCTGCCTAAGCATCTTGACGAGCAGGTAGCTCGCATGCACCTGGCCAAAATCGGGGTAGAACTCGAAGAGCTTTCTGCTGATCAGGCCGAGTACATCGGTGTGGAGCAGCAAGGTCCCTTCAAGCCTGAGTACTACCGTTACTAGGCCGTACGTACCTGACCTCATACGTCAATCTATTCCTCCCCTCGTCCTTTGCTGGCGGGGGGATTTTTTTTGGATAAAATGCTCGCAGAGACCAAGCAAAGGTTCGTAACACTCAGAAAATGAGTTTTCTTTTTCCATTCAGCGTAGGCCAACTTAAAACGCTGACCATAAGGCTTTTCCTGCCGACATACCGCCATCTTCGATTTGCGGCTTTGCGCCTTTGCGTGAGAAAAAATGGGAAGTTATTCTTTGCCCCTTACTTGGCGGCAAATCGCCTGCTTGTGCGATTGAGGTTGCTATTACAGGATTTTTGTTTATAAATTGAATCGCAGACAGGTACCGGATGCAGGATTTTTTTCGATGGGTATCGTTTGCCGCGGTGCATTTTCCTTTGGGAAAAAGCTTTTCAAGGACCATCTACTCGCAAAAGTCGTAACGGCCTAGTGCTTGGGGAGCAGGTTTAAGTGGGTTAGAATTTAGTTCCGAAAGCACTAGTGCTTGCCTGGCAGAAAGATCATCCTCTCAGGTGATCATTGTCATCGAACTTTTCCGGTATGAAGGATAATTTATGGAAAGTTATGCAGACGAACTTGCGGCCCCGTTGGCGGGGAAGCAAACTGGTTCCTGGCTTATTTGTCCCATTTCTATCTTTGTTGCCATGAAAAAGTTTCTGGTCCCCGTAGATTTTTCGGCCGAGTCCCTCAATGCGGCTCAATATGCCCTGGCCTTGGCGGGCGAAATGAACGCCTCCATCCGGTTGCTGCATGTGAGTCCCTTTCCCGTCGCCGAACCCACCCTCTCGGCTCAGGGCTATGCGCCTCCGCTTTCCCAAACCCGCAGCCTGCAAGAGGAAATCGACCTCCAGGCCCGCGAGCAAATGAAAGAACTGCGCACCGCCTTGATTCGCTATGCCGGGCGGCTACAATTAGAAACACCGATCGAGGAGGCTTACCAGACCGGGGATCCGCAGCGGGAGATCATGCACGAGGCAGAAGATTTCCGCCCGGACCTGATCGTGATGGGAAACAAGGGCAAAGGCCTGATGGAACGCTGGCTGCTGGGGAGTGTCTCGGCCAAGGTGATCGAGCACAGCCCAATCCCCGTGCTCATCATCCCCGGCGAGGCTAGTTTCAAGGAGCAATGGCGGGAGGTGATCTACGCCACCGACTTCGACCCCAAAGACCGCGACGTCTTGGTAGACCTCTTCGGCCTCATGCCCCTGGAAAAAGCCATCCTGCATTGTGTCCATTTCATCGATCCCGCTACCGACAGCTATTTCGAAGAAGATACCGGGCAGACCGAAGCTGAGTTGCACGAGCTGCTGGGCGTGGAGCCTGGCAATGGGCAGATCAGCTGCGAAGTCGTCCGCAAACAGGCGGTTCGGGAGGGCCTGGAACATTACCTGGAGGCCTATCCGTCCATTGACCTGGTGGTGATGTGTCCCCATCGCCGCAGTTTTTGGGGGCGGCTTACCCATAGCAGCAGCACCAAGCAGGTGCTGTACCGTACCCAGCTGCCGCTGTTGGCTTACCCGATCGCCGATTAGCTGGTTCCCACCTCCCCCTTACCAGCTGCGGGAGCCCCCTCCTTTTGGCTGGATCAGAGGTGAGCTTGATCTGTTTTCTTATTCTAACTGCCTCTCCATGTTTCTCACTACTTTTGATCAGGGCTGGCAACAGCTTTACCGGCCCACCGGCAAATCGGTGGTGCTGGTCGAAGTTCCCCGGATGCCCTTCCTGATGTTGGATGGGCAGGGCCCGAAGTTGCCGGGGACCGAATTTTCCCAAGCTTGGGAGACGTTGCTCCAACTTGGCTATCGCCTGCGGGATGCCTTCAAAGCCCAGCGGGACTCCTACCGGCATTATGCGATGCCCCCTTTAGAAGCTTTATGCTGGAACCGCGGGGACCGGGAAACCTTCGACCTTCAGTCCGCCGGGCAGCGGGTGTGGACCCTGATGCTGATGCAACCGGCGGGCATAGACCAGGAACTGTTTGAGCGCGAGGTGGTGGCTGCCCGGGCCGCCGGGATGGATGCCATGGTCGAGAAAATCCGCTACGATTGGTTTGAAGAAGGCCTGGCCGCCCAGTCGCTGCACCTTGGGCCCATGTACCAAGGCGGCAAAACCATGGACCTGATCGCGGACTTTGTGCGCGGGCACGGCTATCGCCTTACGGGGCAGCACCACGAAATTTACCTGGGGGATCCCCTTCAGGAGGGCACTCCCCAAAGCCGGACCATTATTCGTCATCCGGTGGCTTCTGCTTAGTAACGCGAGAAAAATAACCTCCCGATTTTGCGCAGACCTGTCCCGGCTCGTCG
>CAZIVQ010000508.1:0-4115 GCA_964542415.1 uncultured Bacteroidia bacterium
GGCCGCAGCCAGCCGTAGGCCAGGGTGCCGGGCCAGCCTGAGACTAGCTTAAGGGCTATTCCCGGCGCGCCAACCACCGCGGCTCATACAGCGCCTCCACCATGGCTACGGCTTGCTGGTTGAGCGGGGTGCCCATGCCTTGGAGGATGTTTTGCTTCTCTCTTTGGGTAAGGTGCCAGCTCAGGGAAGCCGAATGCTCGGTGCTTTCGCGGGGGTACTCCACCGGGATGATCTCGACCTGGCCCCGGTACCATTCTTTCACAAATTCCAGCAAGAAATCGTTGTTCATGTCCTTGGCCTCGGCCATAGAGCTGATGCCGCCGCCCAGGGGCTTGAGCCACTGCGCGAGGACACTGAGGTCAGAAGGGTCTTCGATGGGGTCCTCGCGGTCATTGTCGCGGATCTGAATGAAGACAATGCCCTCGGTGTTGCGGGCAAACCAGTCCCGGAATTCAAACAGGTACTTTACCGCCGTCTGCGTGCCGTAGTTGTCGATGGCCCCGGCATCCATCACCTCCATGACGGGCTCGCTCGGCAGCTCTACCAACGGCAGCACGAAAGGGAAGGTGGCATTCATGCGCAGGGCGGTGGTCATGTAGAGGCTATCAGCGGCCTGCTCGCGGAACATGCGGCGAAACTCAATGCCGGCGGCTTTGGACTGGTAGCGGTCCGTGATCGAATGGGGGCGGGTCAGGAAAGAAACCGGGTTGGATGCCACGTATAGCTTCCGCCCCTGGTTGATCACCGTAGGGGTCAACACGATGGGAGGAATCATGCCCGTCTGTTCGGCTGCGCGGTAATCCCCCAGGCGACGGCCGGCCAGTTCGGGCAGGTTGGCGGCCAACTGATGGTCAAAGGAGTACCCTGTTTCCCGAAAGTATTGCTGCCCGTCCATTTCGACATACAGGTTGGGCATGAACATATCGGTCATCACCTTGAAGAGAATGCGGTTGAGCAGGTCACCCGAGATGCGCTCCTGGTAGTGGTTGCTGTAGCGGTCGATGTCTTCTCCCTGCTGCGCCCGCCAGTAAAGCTCGCGGTAGTAGGTGAGCCCGAAGCTCCCGCCCGAGGCACCGGTCATCAGGCGCATTTCGTCGGCCAGTCGGCCTTGGCTGAGGCTGTCGAGGTGCTGTAGCACCGAGAAGGTCCAGTAGGCCGAGCGCAGCCCGCCTCCCGAAGCCAGCACAAAGACAGCGCGGGGCTTGCGGTGGTAGCCATACTTCTCCTGGTAGCGGCGTTTCCAGGCTTCGAGCATTTCCAGGGTCCCTTGCCGGTCTGCCTGGTAGGTTTCCTCATCGGCCAGGGTATCGAGGGTAGCCCGGGTATAGGCCACTGGGGTAGCTTCATAATCCATTCCGAAGGCCTGGTTTTTTTCTTTGAAAAAATCCAGGCTGTTGTAGCCTCCTACCAGCACCAGCAGCGTAAGCGCGGTGAGCACCCACGAGCGCCGGAACCAAAAGGATAGCGCCCCCATGGCCATCAGCCCCAGGGAGAAAATCATCAATACGCTGGCCCCAGCCGGAATCTGAAACAGGGGGTTGTGTTCGAGCATCCCCAATACGGCCACAAACAAGAAGGTGAAGATTTGCAGCAGCAGCAACTTGCCGTGGTTTTGGTTGAGTACCTTGACGAGCATCCGCAGCTGCGTGCGCTCAGGCAGGTCGACGGTCCGCACCTGCACCAGCGAGGTGAAATAATTGTCGGCTCGCACGGGCGAGCGTAGGCTCTCACGGGCTTTGCCTAGCAGGATGCGGCGGTTGCGCTTGCCCTGCGAATCGTTCAGCCCGCTCTCCAGCCGCTTCCCCAGCTCCTCCATCGGGGTACGCTCCGCAAAAAAGTGTACGGAAGAAATGACGAACAACCCCAATATCCCACTCAGCAACCCGGCGATCTTTTCTACCAGCGGCCAGGAAAATCCCCCGTAGGTGAGGTAATGGTACTCGGCGAAGCGATACAGGTACAAGACCAGAAAGCTGCCTGGTACCAGGAAATTATTTAGGGTGAAAACGAAAAAAGGCCGCTTGGTCAGGGCGATAAAATGAAAGCGGTAGCTCTCATTGATGTAGAAAGTGATCATGTAGGCAAACATGAAAGCCCCGAGGGCCGAGCCTACGATGAAAAAACTCCAGAAATTCTCCTCTCCCAGGTATTCTGGTTCCAGAAAAATGTAGGGCACCCCAAAGGATTCGCCGATGGCCCCGGAAAGGAGCGCCAGCAACAGGGTCCAGAACAGCAGCAGCGACTTATGCTGCAACAGTTGCCGGACCACCAGCTGCACAGGAAGGGAATAGACAAAAGCAGTTAGGAAATGCTGGATCTTTTTCATGGCACATAAAAATACCCATCACGGAGTTTCAACACTCCATGATTGCCTTTTCCTGGGGATATTCCCGCCAGGAAAAATAATTTTTATAACTCGGATTATCTCTGGGTAAGATATTTACTTTATATTACGAAAAATGAACCTGAAAGATTGCCAGCGGCTTCACCAATGGTAGGAAATCCTGCACGATTAGCGGGATTATTCGCCCTTTGGTACCAAATAATACGGATCAGCCACCGAACCTACGACCCGCTAAGCCCGCAGGGTAAAAATTTTCCCCCTTTCTTAGGATAGTGAAGCGAAACAAAAAAAGGGAGAAACGCCGCCTCGCTGCGCTTCTCCCTAAGAACGACGGCCGGAAAACGCGGCTCTATCTTACATGTTTCCCCACCATCTGCTCAGGTACCACAACTTTGTCAAACTCTTCTTCGGTGAGGTAGCCCAAGGCAATGGTAGCTTCCTTAAGGGTGGTGCCCTCTTTGTGGGCCTTCTTGGCAATGGCCGCCGCCTTGTCATAGCCAATGTGGGAATTCAGGGCTGTGACCAGCATCAGCGAGTTGTTTAGCTGCGCTTTGATGCGGTCGTGGTTCGGCTTGATGCCCACGGCGAGGTTGTCGTGGAAGGATTCGCAGGCATCGCCGATGAGGCGAGCCGACATGAGCAGGTTGAAGATCATGACCGGCTTAAAGACATTGAGCTGGAAGTGGCCGTGGGAGCCGGCCACGGTCACCGCGGCATCGTTGCCGATGACCTGGGCGCAGACCATGGTCAGGGCCTCGGCCTGGGTGGGGTTCACCTTGCCGGGCATGATGGAGGAGCCGGGTTCGTTTTCGGGGATCAGAATCTCGCCGATGCCGCAGCGTGGGCCCGAGGCCAGCAGGCGCACATTGTTGCCGATGGCCATGAGGCTGACCGCCGCCCGCTTGAGGGCGGCCGAGCTTTCGACCACCGCATCGTGGGCCGATAGGGCCTCGAACTTGTTGTCGGCCGTGACAAAAGGCAGGCCGGTCAGCTCGGCGATCTGGGCCGCGACCCTTTCAGCGTAGCCTTCAGGGGCATTCAGGCCGGTGCCGACGGCCGTGCCGCCGAGGGCGAGCTCCGCGAGGTGCGGCAGGCTGTTGCGGATGGCCTCCATGCTTTTGCGCAGCTGGGCCGCATAGCCCGAAAATTCTTGCCCCAAGGTCAGGGGCGTGGCATCCATAAGGTGCGTGCGCCCGATCTTGACCACGGATTTGAAGGCCTCGGCCTTGGCCGCCAAAGTGTCGTGCAGCTTCTGCATCTTGGGCAAGGTGTGCTCCGCCAGCGCCCGGTAGCCGGCGATGTGCATGGCCGTGGGGAAGGTATCGTTCGAGGACTGCGACTGGTTCACGTCGTCGTTGGGGTGAATGGGCGACTTGGTGCCCATTTCGCCGCCCATGATTTCGATGCCGCGGTTGGAGATGACCTCGTTCACGTTCATGTTCGACTGCGTACCGGAGCCGGTCTGCCAGACCACCAGCGGAAAGTGCTCGTCCAGCTTGCCCGCTTCGATCTCGTCGCAGACCTGGGCGATGACCTGGGCCTTTTCTTTCGAAAATTCGGCCAACTCTACATTGGTGAGGGCGGCGGCTTTTTTCAGCACCGCAAAGGCCTTGATCACTTCCAGGGGCATCTTGTGCCCGCCAATGCGGAAGTTTTCTAACGAGCGCTGGGTCTGGGCCCCCCAGTACTTATCGGCCGGGACTTCGATGGTCCCCATGGTGTCTTTTTCGGTTCTGTAGGACATGGGAGAGGATGGAGAGTAGAAAAAAGA
>CAZIVQ010000509.1:0-4111 GCA_964542415.1 uncultured Bacteroidia bacterium
GGTTAACAGAATAGCCCAGCAAATCCTATTTCGCTCCGCGAAACTAATGGCTCCGCGCGCATCGAAAAATCGCTGCCTGGCCAGGCCAGACAGCGATTTCTTTCGTTGGGTGAGGGGTAATGACCTTCCGGAGGCAGCGGGCTAAAATTTGATCTCTTCGTCGCGGCTGTTGTAATACTTGACTTCGGTGAAGCCCAAACCCGGATCGGAGGTAATGCGAACCCACTTCCAATAGGTATGGAACCAGGTAAACTGCTTGCTACGCAGGCCGCCTTGCTTGAGGTAAGCCGCCACGTAGGGGTTGACCACCAGGGTGAGTTTCCGCTCCTTGTTTTGCCGGATAAGGAAATCGACGTTGTTGGCGACCTCATCGGCAATCAGGATCGAAGCCTGCATTTTTCCGGTGCCGTTGCAACTCGGACAGACCTCGGTGGTGTTGATGTCGATCTGTGGCCGCACCCGCTGCCGGGTAATCTGCACCAGGCCAAATTTGGACATGGAGAGAATGGAGTGCTTGGCCGGATCGGTTTTCATCGCCTGTTTTAGGTGTTCATTGAGCGTGCGCCGGTTTTCCGCTCTTTTGAGGTCGATGAAATCCACCACGATGATGCCGCCCATGTCACGTAGGCGTAACTGCCGGGCGATTTCGGTGGCCGCTTCGAGGTTGGTCTTGAGGGCGGTCTCTTCGAGCGACTTTTTGCTGAGGTTGCGCGAGCCGCTGTTGACGTCGATCACATGCATCGCCTCGGTATGCTCAATGACGAGGTAGGACCCGTTGGGCATAGAAGCGACCTTGCCAAAAGAGGATTTGATCTGCTTTTCCAGCCCCATATGCTGAAAGAGGGATTGTTTTCCCTTGTGCATACGCAGGGCCTTCAGCAGGTCGGGCTGATGGGCCTTGAGGTAATCCTGAATATCCTGGAAAGCCTGAGAATCATCGGTATAGATGGCATCAAAGCCAATGGAGAGCATGTCTCGCAGGATGCTCGTGGCCCGGTTGGTCTCGGAGAGCACCTTGATCGGGGAGCGGGCCTTGTTGAGCATGGCGGCCATGGCCCACCATTTCTCCACCACTTCGGAAATGTCGCGGCTCAGGGTAGCGGCATCTTTGCCGGTGGCGGCAGTACGTACGATTACCCCAAAGTTTTTGGGGCAGAGGCTCTCAGCCAGCACCTTGAGGCGGCGGCGTTCTTCGGCACTGCGGATTTTTTTAGAAACCGAGACCGTCGGAGAAAATGGAACCAACACCAGGTACTGCCCTGGCAAGGAGATTTCGCTGGAAAGACGCGGGCCTTTGGTAGAAATAGGCTCTTTCACGATCTGGACCAGCACCTCCTGATTGGGTTTCAGAACTTCTGCCATCTTGCCGTGCTTGTTGATGTCGGGCAAGGTGCGCAGGGTCCTCAGGTGGTCAATTTTGCCGCCACGTGCGGCGTTGGCTGCACGGACAAATTTTTGCAGAGAGCGTACTTGGGGTCCCAGGTCAAAATAGTGCAGAAAGCCATCGCGCTCGTGTCCCACATCGACAAAGGCCGCATTGAGGCCAGCGACGATTTTACGGACTTTCCCCACGAAAAGGTCGCCTACGGCAAACCCCTCCGAAAGATTTTCGTGATGGAGTTCTACTATCTTTCTATCCTGTAGGATGGCGATACGCAAGCCATCATCTGTTTTGCTTACTACTAACTCATTCACTTGCTTCTGATTAGAATGTAAGCCGACACTGCTTAGGGGTCGGCAGAAAAAGAAGCTTAAGCTGGACTGGCTATTGCTGAGTTGAAGGTAAGCAACCGGAAAATGAAGATGCTACAGGATCGATAAGCTTACCAATCCTGCAGTATCAGCAGAAAAAAAGGGAATGCTGCCCAAAGGCCTCATTACTTTTTCTTCTTGTGCCGGTTTTTTCTTAGACGTTTTTTTCGTTTGTGCGTAGCGATCTTATGTCGCTTTCTCTTTTTTCCACAAGGCATATTTTTTCCTTATTTACTGGGTTTAACTAATTATGGCAAATCATTTAGCTGCTCTCGGGCCAGCTGTTTGAACTCAGGATTTTCTGCTTCTTGCAGCACTTGCTCCAGCAGCGGGCGAGCTCCTCGGGCGTCGCCGAGCTGAATGAGGGCAAAGGCCAGCTGTAAGCGCGCTTCTTGCCAGCTGCGGTCGAGGGCAAGCACCCGTTCGAAACGGGCTTTGGCTTTATCATATTGCCCGGTGCGCAGCGAAAATACCCCTAAGTGATAGCTAGCTTCCACGTTTTCGGGGTTGACTTCCAGCACGCGCCGGATGGTCATGATGCCCTGCATGCTGTTTTGGGGCTGACCAGACTCGGTCAAGGCCAAGCCTAGGCCCAGCAGGGCGGCTTCATTTTCCGGCTCTTTTTCCACCACGGCATTCAGCAGGCGAATAGCTTGGGTAGAATATCGCTGAAAAAGGTTGCTGTCGGCTTGCACATAGTCCAGGCGGGTAGCCCGTTGACTGAGCTGGCCAGCAGTGAGCAAATTGGCTAAAGAACTGTCGATGTTCGCTCTTTCTGCGGCAAAATCTGCAGCATAGGCATAACGATTTCTGGCCGATAAGGTTGTCACCAACGAATCCAGCCAGGGTAAGCGACCAGCTCCCGTGAGCCCGGATAGGGTCGACTGCCAGCTATCGAACTGGGGATCAGGAGGCAGAGGAGGCAAGGCCCCGACCTCTGCGCTGGAAGCAGGTACCGCTGCGGGCACGGTTACCTCCAGGCTCTGCTCGTTCTCCAAGTTGGTTTTATCAGCAAACCATAGCAACCCGAATACCACCAAGCCTAGCAGGAGGACGCCAGCCCGCAGCAAGCGGTCGCGAGGAGAAGAAATAGAAGAGTCAGTAGCTTTCATCAAGTGCGGGCACGTGAAATTCCGGGAATCGGAAGGGCCAAACGGCCCTTAGGTTTTGTAGAGCAGGGGAAGCACTGGGAAGTTATCTGCGAGTGAACGCAGTAACCCGCGGTGAATCAAAAGGCTCCCAGAATGTTTGAGGGGGTAAAATCAGGAAATAGATTTGGTGCTGGAGGTTTTTACCTTTTCCACGAAAACTTTGGCCGGTTTAAAGCTCGGCACATTGTGAGCGGGAATGACGATGGAGCGGTTCTGAGAAATGATCCGCCCTACTTTTTCCTTGCGATGCTTGACAATGAAGCTGCCAAACCCGCGGATGTAAACATTCTCTCCGCTGGCCAGGGCATTTTTCACCACCGTAAAAAAACCCTCTAATGAGGCCGACACATCCGGTTTCTCAATTCCGGTCTTCTGAGAGATCTCGACGATAACTTCTGCCTTAGTCACGTTTCTCTAATTTACTAGTTAACAAACATTTACGCCAGGTAAGCCCTGAATTCAATCGCCTGGCAAATTTAGTAGATTAAGGGGAACGACAAAACTTTTTCGCACAAAAAGCCCAAATTGCTGGGACGGAGGAACTTTGTGAACCTTAGGCGGTTGTAGGAGGAATGGCCATAAGTTAGTTCATTTTTTCGAAAATTTTTTCGATCAAGCAGAAAAATTAAAGTGTGAATCATCCGCAGATTGGCCCGCTCATCGTGGCTTGGTTTGAAGCCCAGGGACGAGACCTCCCCTGGCGCGATACCCGCGATCCCTACCGCATCTGGATCGCCGAAGTGATCTTGCAGCAGACCCGTATCGAACAAGGAATCGGGTATTTTTATCGTTTTGTCGAGCGGTTTCCTTCGGTGCATACCCTGGCTGCGGCCTCGCAAGACGAGGTGCTCAAATACTGGGAGGGCTTGGGTTACTACAGCCGGGCCCGCAACTTGCACGCGGCCGCCCAGCAGCTGGTTGGGGAAGAAAAGGGACGCTTTCCGCCTGACTACCAGGCTTTGCTGCGCTTCAAGGGCATCGGCCCCTACACGGCCCGGGCCATCGGCTCCTTTGCTTTTGACAACCCCACCGGCGTCATCGATGGCAACGTGATGCGGGTCATGGCCCGGGTCTTGGGCGATGCCAGCCCCATCAACCAAGCCCGCACCCGCAAGCGCTTCCAAGAAATCGTGGACCAATGGGTAGCGGTGGTGGCTTCGCGCCCCTTCAATTTTGGCATGATGGACCTCGGAGCTACGGTTTGCACC
>CAZIVQ010000510.1:0-4108 GCA_964542415.1 uncultured Bacteroidia bacterium
TTAAACGCAGTCATTTTTTCGCGGGACAAGTCTGGGACCCGCCTCTGGAGGGGAAGAAAAGCCGATCCTAGCGGGTTAGGTGAGGATTTTCTGACGCAGTACCGCGGAAAAAGGGCAAGTTTAAATTAGGTAAGAATTTATCTTCGGAAGCACTAGGCCGTCACCGACGTCCAGCGATCGAGGGCAGCCTTGAGGTCCCTGAGGTGGACGGGTTTGGGCAGAAAGTCGTCCATGCCGACGGCTTGGCAGCTGGCGCGGTCTTCGGGGCTGGCGTTAGCAGTCATGGCGATGATGACCGGTCCGGTGCGCTGGCCCATCCGCGTCTGTCCCTGCGGCAGCTTGCGGATCTCCCGGGTCGCCCGCAGGCCATCCATGACCGGCATCTGCATGTCCATGAAAATGAGGTCGTAGCCGTAGTCTTCGACCATTTTTAGCGCCTCTTCCCCGTTGTCGGCGACATCGCATTCGAAGCCGAGGGTCTTAAACATCCGCTCGGTCACTTTCTGATTGATGAGGTTGTCTTCGGCCAGGAGAATGCGGGGCAGAAAGGCCGGTTGGGGCTCAGCCTCCGTCTGGGAAGAATGTTGGTACGCGGCCTCTTGAGGCCATAGCTGCTGTAGCACTTCCGCCAGACGCTGTCGGCGCAAGGGGCTCAGGATGCGGGCAAAAGGCGTCCAGCCTAACTCTTGGGGCGGCAGTTTGGGCATTACCTTGAGGATCACCGGGGCCAGGGGTTCCTCCTCGGGCAACGGGAGCAGGCTGTCGGCCAGGATCAGGTCAGGCGGCGTACCAGAAGGGAGGGCTTCCCAGCGGTCGAATCTCTCGACCCACAGGCCCCAGCCGGTGAGTTGCTGGTTCAGGACCAGGCGGCGGGTATGATTCGGCTCGATCAGCCATACCTGTTTGCCTCGCCAGCTGAGGGGGACGCTGGTTTCGTGTGAGGGCAAGACCGTCAACGGAAGGGTGATGAAAAAATCAGTGCCTTTTCCTTCTTCGCTTTCTACCCAAATCCTACCCTTCATCAGCTGTACCAGCCGGTGAGAAATAGCCAGACCGAGGCCCGTTCCTCCAAAACGGCGGGTGATGGACGCGTCGGCCTGGGCAAAAGGATCAAACATTCGGGCCAGCTTCGAGACCGGAATGCCGATGCCGGTATCGCGTACGTGGATTAGCAGGTTGGCCTGGTCGTCTTTGATGGGTTGCTGTAGCCTGACGGCGAGCTCGACCTCGCCCCATTCGGTAAACTTCACCGCATTGGCCGCCAGGTTCAGCAATATTTGCCGGAGGCGGTTGGGGTCGCCGAGTATCTTTTCTGGCACCGCGAGGTCTACGTTTTCGATCAGCTCGATTTGGCACTCGGCCGCTTTGGGGCTGAGTATGTCGATCACATCCTCGACCAGGGTGCGCAGGGAAAAGGGGATCGCTTCGAGGACCATCTCTTTGGCTTCGATTTTGGAAAAATCGAGGATGTCGTTGATGATGCCCATGAGGCTGTCGCCGCTGACCCTGAGCATGCGGAGCATGTCTTGCTGCTCGTCATCGAGGGAGGTCTGCATGAGCAGGTCTGAGAGCCCGATGACGGCGTTCATGGGGGTGCGAATCTCGTGGCTCATGTTGGCCAGGAAATTGGCTTTGGCCTCGGAGGCCGCTTCGGCGGCGGCCTTGGCGCGGGTCAGCTCTTCGGCTGCCCGATGCTGGGTCGTCACATCGCGGGAGAGGCCCATAAGGCCCGTAACCTGGCCCGTTTCGTCGCGGATGGGCAGCTTGGTGGCCGATACCCAGCGCAACTGCCCGTTGGGTAAATGGATGAGTTCTTCCTGGTTGACGATGGCATGGCCCTGGAGCACCCGGAGGTCGTCCTGATAGGCAAGTTCAGCTTGCTGGCGGGGGAAGAAGTCGAAATCTGTCTTGCTGATGGCCTCTTCGGGGGAAGCGGCTCCGAGGGTTTCGGCCTGGGCCTGGTTGATGTGGGTGAAACGGCAAGCCGTATCTTTGAAGTAAATGGTATCGGGGAGGTTGGCCAGTAGCGACTGGAAGAATTCCGGGTGGTTTTCCACGGCGGCTGAGGCCTGAGGCGAAAGGGTAAGCAGCCATTGCTCACCTCCGGCCAAGGGCTGGGCCTGCAAGCGCCAAAGCTGCCTGCTTGAGGCCGCAGGGCAAATTACCACCGGCGGAAAATCCGGCGGCTGGAGCTGCTGCCCCGCCAGCCATAGGGACAGGGGCGTCTCTCCCAGCCATTGCTCGAAGGCCCGGTTAACCATCCATTCCTTTCTCCCCGCTGAAAAAATCAGGCTGGGAGACGGGTTCAGGAGAAAAGCATCTTGAAAAAATTGGTCTGCAGCCATGGGCCGTGATATCCCTGATTAATGAACCCATAATTGCAAAATACCGCTGGGGTTTACAAGGCCAAATGTTGCCTTCACTTACACCCTTTTTTTCTGGAAAGACATTCCCTAGCTTCGTGGCATGAGCGACAAAAGCCCAAGGGCTCTCCTTGGGCTTTTTTTCGCTTTCTGATAAGCTTGCAAACCCACCTTCTCTCATGAAACAGCTTCTATGCGTTGCCTTCATTTTCCTGTGCCTGTTTGAAGGACAGGCCCAGCCCCCCCGTTCCCCTGAGGCCTATTTGGGCTACTCGCTGGGCTCCGCCTTCACCTACCACCATCGGGTGGTCGACTACGCCCAGCACCTGGCCGAGCGCTCGGGGCGGGTGCAGCTCATTTCTTACGGAGAAAGCTACGAAGGTCGCCCCCTGCTGCTGCTGGCCCTGACCAGTGAGCAAAACATGGCCCAGCTCGATGTCATCCGTTTGCGCAACCTTGCTCGCACCGGCCTGCGCCCCGAACTGGAAGCGCCCTCAGGCCCCGATTTCCCTATCGTATGGCTCAGCTACAACATTCACGGCAACGAGGCCGTGTCCACCGAGGCGGCCATGCAGACCGCCTTTACCCTGGCCACCGCCGATACGGCCGACTGGCTTGACAGCCTGGTGGTCCTCATCGACCCCTGCCTCAACCCCGACGGCCGCGACCGCTACGTCAACTGGTACCGGCAAGCCCGCCATTTTCCCTTCAACGCCTATCCCGACGCCTGGGAGCACCACGAGCCCTGGCCTGGCGGCCGGTTCAACCATTACCTCTTCGACCTCAACCGCGACTGGTGCTGGCAAACCCAGCAGGAAAGCCGGCAGCGGGCCGAAATCTACCGGGAATGGATGCCACAGGTGCATATCGACCTGCACGAAATGGGCCCTTCGGCTTCCTATTTCTTCGCCCCCTCGGCCAAGCCTATTCATGAAGCGGTAACGGATTGGCAGCGCGAATTTCAGCGGCTTTCGGGCGAAAACCATGCCCGCTATTTCGACGCCAACCATTGGCTCTATTTCACCAAAGAAACCTTCGACCTGCTCTACCCCAGCTATGGCGACAGTTGGCCCACCTTCCAGGGGGCCATCGGCGCGACCTACGAGCAGGGCGGTTCGGGCCGGGCCGGGGTCGCCTATTTGCAGCCGACTGGCGACACCTTGACCTTGGGCGACCGCATTGCCCACCATTACCTGGCCAGCCTTTCTACCGTAGAAGCGGCCTACCACCAGCGCGAAAAGCTGATCGAAGCCTTTGGTCAGTATTTCTCCCAGGCCCAAGATCAGGGCAGTGGGGCGTTTCAGTCCATTTTGCTCAAAGGCAACCGCTATCCCGGCCGCCTACGGAGCCTGCTCGACCTGCTCGACCGCAACCAGATTCGCTACTATCCGGCCGGTTCCCTGGCCGGGCAACGGGTGCAAGCCAGTAACTACCTCGACCAGCAGCCCACCTTCGTGAGCGTCAGCCCATCAGATGTGGTCATCCCGGTGGTGCAGCCCCAGGGCAACCTGGTGCGGGTGCTCTTTGAGCCGGAGCCGATGTTGGAAGATTCGCTTACCTACGACCTGACCGCCTGGGCCCTGCCCTATGCCTACGGGCTGGAGGCTTACTACAGTGAACGGCTGTTGAGCCATGGGCCTGAGCCGGGCTTGCCTGCGGCCGCCGAAATGGCCCTGCCGGAACGCTCGCCCTACGAGATCAGAAGAGCGTCGTGTAGGGAAAGAGTGTAGATCTCGGTGGTCGCC
>CAZIVQ010000511.1:0-4103 GCA_964542415.1 uncultured Bacteroidia bacterium
CCGTACCTAAGCGCTGCAGGTAAGCGATCATGGCCATGATCTCCTTGTCGCGCATGGCTTCGATGAATTCAGCATCGGAGGGCAATTGCCCTTTGAGGGTCTCGACGATCTCGTCGCGCTGGGCTTCCAGGTCGGCGATCGCCTGGGCGTCATAGCCCTCTTCGTAAGGCACGCCGAGGGTTTGCATGCCGCGGATCTTGGCTTCGGTCAGCGAGCGGTCGAGCTCGTTTTCATAGAGCCACTGGTAGGCAGGCATCAGCGAGCCAGGCGAGGTCTCCCGCGGTTCGAGCATGTGCTTGAAGTGCCAGGAGTCGGAGTACTTGCCCCCGAGGCGGTGCAAGTCCGGCCCCGTCCGCTTCGAGCCCCACTGAAAGGGGTGATCGTAGACAAACTCGCCCGACTTGGAGTACTCGCCGTAGCGCTCGGTCTCTGAGCGGAAAGGGCGTACCATTTGCGAGTGGCAGGTGTAGCAGCCTTCGCGGATGTACAGGTCGCGGCCTTCGAGTTCCAGCGGGGTATAGGGCTTCACCGAAGCGATCTTCGGCACGTTGGACTCGACCATAAAGGTCGGCACCATTTCCACGATTCCCCCGATGAGGATGACTACCAAGCTCCAGAAGAGCATCTGCATGGGCTTGCGCTCGATCCAGCTGTGCCAATATTCGTTCTTGGGGTTATAGTTCTTCTCCAAAGCCGGGGCTTCTGCCGCCTCTTCTTTGAGGAATTTGCCCTGACGCGCCGTGGCGATCAGGTTGTAGACCATGATCAGGGCACCGATCAGGTAGAGGGTACCGCCGATGGCGCGGGTGTAGTACATCGGGACCAGCTGCGTGACCGTCTCCAGGAAGTTCGGGTAAGCCAGGAAGCCGTCCTCGGTAAATTCTTTCCACATCAGGCTCTGCGTAAAGCCGGCCCAGTACATCGGAACGACCCACAGCATTATGGCCAGGGTACCGATCCAGAAATGGACGTTGGCCAGTTTGACCGACTTCAACTCGGTGCGGTAGAGCTTGGGAATCAGCCAGTAGAGAATCCCAAAGGTCAGAAAGCCGTTCCAGCCCAAGGTCCCTACGTGTACGTGAGCGATGGTCCAGTCAGTAAAGTGGCTGATGGCGTTGACGCTTTTGATCGAGAGCATCGGCCCTTCGAAGGTCGACATCCCGTAGGCGGTGACCGCCACGACCATAAACTTCAGCACCGGGTCGGTACGCACCTTGTCCCAGGCACCGCGCAGGGTCAGCAGGCCGTTGAGCATCCCACCCCAGGAAGGAAAGATGAGCATGATCGAGAAGACCGTGCCCAGCGATTGCGCCCAGTCGGGCAGGGAAGAATAAAGCAAGTGGTGCGGCCCGGCCCAGATGTAGATGAAAATCAGGGACCAGAAGTGGATGATGGAGAGTTTGTAAGAATAAACCGGCCGGTTGGCGGCTTTGGGCACGAAGTAGTACATCAGGCCCAGGTAAGGCGTAGTGAGGAAGAAGGCCACCGCGTTGTGACCATACCACCACTGTACCAGGGCGTCTTGCACGCCAGCGTAGACCGAGTAGCTTTTGAAAGCCGCCACGGGCAGCTCAATGTTGTTCACCACATGCAACACGGTGACCGTGACCCAGGTAGCGATGTAAAACCAGATCGCTACGTAGAGATGCCGCTCGCGGCGGTTAGCGATGGTGAGAAACATGTTCAGCCCAAAGACGATCCAGATCAGGGCGATGGCGATGTCGATGGGCCATTCCAGCTCCGCATACTCGCGGCTGGAAGTGATGCCCAACGGCAGGGTCAAAGCCGCCGCCACAATGATGGCTTGCCAGCCCCAAAAATGGGTCATACTCAGGGCTTTGGAAAACATCCGGGCCTTGACCAGTCGCTGTAGCGAGTAGTAGACCCCCATGAAGATTCCATTGCCCACAAAGGCAAAGATGACCGCGTTGGTGTGCAGCGGCCGCAGGCGCCCAAAAGAGAGGAAGGAGATGCCGTCCCAAAGACCGAGCGAAGGTAGCACGATCTGAAAGGCTATGATCACCCCGACGAGCATCCCGACGACGCCCCAGAGCACCGTCGCTATGGCAAACAGCTTCACGATGCCGTTGTCATAGCTAAACTGCTCCAGGGTTCCCACCTCGGAGGTTCTGCTAGTTGAAATGGAAGGATTCTTAATCATATCGACTCAAGTTGCGGGTTTCGATAAGTAGCATAAAGCTGTTATGTGTATAGAAAATCAAGGGGTAAAGGCTAGGAGTGAGGCTCGTCTTCCTCCGGCTGCTCCCTCAAGCTGCCGTCGTCAAACAGCATGCGCACCGAGGGGGTGTAGCCATCCTCGTACTGCCCGTTCTTCACCGCCCACAAAAAGGCCGTCAAAAATCCCAGGGCTACCACCAAACTCAATCCGATCAGGATGAAAATTGCGCTCATGATTTTGTCTTAGTTTAATGAGCTAAAATTAGCGGCTCACCTATAGCGCTCTCATGATTCGTATCATGAAAAAGGGTGACTTTTGTCATCATTCTCCCCAATCAACAACCATAAAACACTCATTTACAATTATTTATATTTATTCGATTTTATGAAATACCCCTCCATCATCTGACGCATAGGAAAAAACATATCTGAATTTCCTGATGATTTCCTCAGATAGTCAGGGAGAAAAGCTGGGCTTGGGGTTGGCGCCGCCACAGGCGGGCGTCGAAGGCCATGCACACGTTGCGAATGAAGGGTCGCCCGGCGGGGAGGACCGTCAGGCTATCTGCCTCACGGCGCACCAGGCCATCGGCCTCCATCTCGGCCAGGCGCCCCAGCACCGCCGGCAGCTCGGCGCAGCGCAGCTCGGGTTGCGCCCAACTGGTCTCGAAGCGGCACATGATGTTGAGGATATGCTGCCGCAACACCAGGTCTTCTTGGTTGAGCAGGTGGCCGCGAAACACAGGCAATTGCCCCTCAGCCACCCGGGCCTGATAAGCCTCCACATTTTTCTCATTCTGCCCAAAGCCATACCAGCTGTCGCCGATCGCGCTCACCCCGAGGCCCACCATCAGCTGGGTAGCAAAAGGCGCATAGCCCATGAAATTTCGGTGCAATTGCCCGCTGCGGGCGGCCACGGCCAGCTCCTCCTCCGGCAGGGCAAAGTGATCCATGCCGATCTCCACGTAGTCCATCTCCTCCAGCATCTGCCGGCCCACCTCGTAGAGGCGGCGCTTCTCGGCATCCTTGGGTAGGTCGGCCTCCGAAAAACCGCGCTGCCCCACCCCCTTGATCCAGGGCACGTGGGCGTAGCTGTAGTAAGCGATGCGGTCCGGCCGCAGGCGGCGCACCTTCTCAATGGTGTCGACGATGCTCTCCACCCGCTGCTGGGGCAAGCCAAAGATGATGTCGTAATTAATAGAGGTGTAGCCCACCTCCCGAGCCATCGCCGTGGCCTCAGCCACCACTTCGTAGGGTTGCACCCGGTTGATGAGGCGCTGCACCGTGGGATCGAAATCCTGGATGCCGTAGCTCACCCGGCGAAAGCCTTGGCGATAGAGCGCTTCGAGGTGGGCGCGGGTGGTGTTGTTGGGGTTGCCCTCAAAGCTGAAGCTCGCGCCCGGGACCGGCTCGGTGCCGGCCATCAGGCCTTCGATCAGCGCTTCGAGCCGCTCGGGCTGGAAAAAGGTGGGCGTGCCCCCGCCGAGGTGCAGCTCGCGGATGCGCGGCGGCTCGGAGAAGCCCGCCTTATAGCGGTTCCACTCGGCCAGCACGCTTTCGAGGTAGGGGCGCTCCACCGCGTGGTTTTTGGTGATGCGCTTGTTGCAGCCGCAGAAGGTGCAGAGGCTTTCGCAGAAAGGCAGGTGAACGTAGAGGCTGATGCCCTCGCGGGCGTTGCTCTCGGCCAGCGAACGGGTGACCGTCGCCTGCCAATCGGCCGGAGCCAGCTCCGCCGCCGTCCAGTAAGGGACGGTAGGATAGCTGGTGTAGCGCGGGCCGGGAATGTTGTACTTGGCAATGAGGGCCTGGTTCATAGGAACTTCGCTTCGGGGATGATGCGGCAAAGAAACCAGGCGGCAGCGGCAGGGGCAATGATGCCGGTTAGGGAGGAGGGATGATAAAAGTCATTGGGGGCGATGTGGCGA
>CAZIVQ010000512.1:0-4099 GCA_964542415.1 uncultured Bacteroidia bacterium
CCGGAGCGCCCCTACCGGTACCCGGTTTTTCGTAGGGGCGCCCGGCAGTGCGCCCGCTTGAAAAGCAGGCGGTGCCTGGATTCCTGTGGGTTCGCATAAGCGGCGAATCGCCACGCGCTTCGGCGAACCACCGTCAAACGTGTTTTTGCCGATTCAACAGCTAGCATCTTGCCTTCTTTTTTCTTATCTTTTGACAGACTATTGATTCTATCCCCATTCCTTTTACCCTAACAACCAACCCTCATGCATCCATCTCTTTACTTTTGGCTCCTCCTCTGCCTACCCAATTTGGCGCTAGGCCAGGCTCCCTTCATGACCAACCCTTCGTTTGAGGGGTCGCCAGGAATTGGCAATGTGCCAACAGACTGGTTTTCTTGCCATGAACTGAGCACGCCCGACACCCAGCCGGGCTTCCACGACATAGACCTCCCCGCCAGCGATGGGGCCACCTACCTGGGGCTGGTGGGCCGCGGTGGCCTCACCGAAGCCTGGCAACAGCCCTACAACGGCACCGTGGAAGACGCCCGCACCGCTTTGCTCGTGCCTATCGAGCCGGGGGTGCGCTACGAACTGGCGCTAGACCTGGCCCATGAACCCGGCTTCACCACCTACAGCCTGGCCGGCGATATCGCCTACCCTTTTCCCATGCAGCTGGAGGTCTACGCCACCCTCGGCGAATGCGACAGCACCGAACTGCTCTGGCGTAGCCCCGTGATCGACCACCTCGAATGGCGCACCTACCAGGCAGCGTTCCTGGCCCAGGGCGGCCCCTACGGCTACTTGCTGCTCAAGACCGCCTTCCCAGACGACCGCGCCGTGCTGGGCAACCTGATTGTAGACCACCTGCGGCTGTTCAGCCTGGGGGCCATCGAGCCCCAATGGCTGGTCCCCAATGTCTTCACGCCCAACGGCGACCAAATCAACGACCGCTTCGAGCCCTTTGACCGGGTGGATGTGGCCGAGTTTGAGGTCGCGATATTCGACCGCTGGGGGCGCCGCCTCTACCAAGGCCGGCAAGGCTGGGACGGCAGCTTTGAAGGCCAACTATGCCCGGAGGGGGTGTATTTCTATGAGATGAAAATGTCGGACCTGATCGGGCGGGCGGAGCGGCGAACGGGGTCAGTGACCTTGCTGCGGTGAGGGGCTTTGGGCGGGATTAGCCCGACAAGGCTACGCCGCTGAGGGTGAGTTTCATGGCTGATTCATATCCCAGGGTAACAGGCGCTTTTAAGCCAGGCTGCTCTGGATACAACAACCACAGTTCCGGCGGGGCGTCTCTGCCCGCCTGGTACTTCTTGCCGTAGGCATAGAGCTGATACAGGTCAGCTTGGCTGAGGCTCAGTTGGCCCGAAGGCCTGGGGTCGAGGCGTTTCCACTTGGCGTCGGCGACGACGAAGCGACCCTCAGGGCTGGTGAGGACGAAGTCGGGACGAAGGCCAAAGGCCTGCCGCCCATGATAATCTTCCACCAGGTGATGCTGCTGGTCCTGGGCGCTGAGGGTCCAGCCCGGGTACTGTTGCTTCAGCCAGTGGTAGACGTAGCCTTCAAACACCTGCTCCATCGGAAACAACAGCGCCAGGTTCAGCTGGCGGCCGGCGAAGTTGGTGAAGCTCTGGTCGAGCAAGAACACCCGCGCCCAGCGCATAAGCTGGTGGTCGGGTTGGTACTGCCGGTCGGTGAAGTCCAGGGCCTTCAGGTCAGCATGCAGGTGGGGGCTGGGTGACACCTCATCAAAACTGGCAAGCTGCCGCTGCAAGGTCCGCTGGTTGGGGAGGGCACGGCTGAGGGGCCGGAGCTTGAGCAGGGTACTTTTGAGCAGGCGGTGCCAGGGCGTGTCGAGGGAATAGGCGTCGCAGGTCACGTAAAACCGCTCGGGATGCATCAGGTTGCGGTGCAAGTGCTGCGCCACCTCCAGCCGCCCCTTGAGGAAGCGCTGGTTGCCGGTCTCGGCCACGTAAGCCCGCTGCAAGCCCCGCCGCTGCAAGCGGTCCAATTCGTCCAGAAAGGCCTTGATGAATACCTCCAGCAGCGGAAACCGCTGGGCTTTCAACTGCGCCTGGTCCAGGCCGATGAAGGGGCTGTCGCGCAGGTAGCTGAGCATGTGCAAAAATACCTGCCGGGTGTAACGTACCGTTTCCCCGTCTTGCCCCTGATGGGTAAGCAGCTTGGGCAGCACCTCCAATTGGGTGCCATCGCTGAGCTGGATCACGCCCACATAGTTGCGCACCTCCACGCATTCCCGCCCTTGCTTTTTGCCGTAGCGGAAGGCGCGATCGACTTCCTCGTTGTGCAGCCCCTGCTCCGTGACGAAGTCCCGCAACAAGGCAAAGCTCTTGGCAGGCAGCCAGACGGCATCGAAGCGGTCGATGCCGGAGCCCGGGTAGATGCGGCCGAATTCGCGGATGACGTGGGGGCTGGGCATGAGGTTATTCGGCTTGAGAAGTAGCAGCTTGCTGGTAAATGTAGACAAAGGCCTCAGCAGGCAGCAAGAGGTCCTGCAAAGATTCGCTCAACGCATAATGCTTCGGTTGCTGGTAATCGTCGAGGGCGGTGCCGAAAAGCTTTTCTCCCGGCAGGTCTTCCATTTGCAGCAAATGAAATTCCCCCGGTTTCTTCCACCCCGCATGCTCCCCCAGCACCAGGCAGATTTTCTCCCAGTCCCCATAAAAATATTCTTGCAGCAGGGGAATGACCTTGTCGCGAAAGGTCCGGTTGAGGTCCTCAACTGACTGGAGCCCCATAAAGTAGGCATGCCCCAGGGCATGGTCACGGTCGAAAAGGTATTCGATGCGCTGGTTAAGGGTGGTGAGCAGCTGCGGCAGGTCGACACCGGGGACCGTGGCAGTGCCGTGGAGCAAGGCCGGGCGGGGCATCATTTCCTTGAAGACAAACCGCCGCCGCAGAGCCGTGTCGAGGCGGGCGATGGAGCGGTCGGCGGTGTTCATGGTGCCGATGAGGTAGAGGTTGGGCGGAACGCCGAAGCGCTGTTTGGAGTAGGGGAGCATGACCTGCTGTTCGTCGGCAGCGCCGAGCCGCTTGGAAGGCTCAAGCAGGGTGATCAATTCGCCCAAAATCTTGGCGATGTTGCCCCGGTTGATCTCATCGATGATGAGGACGTAGCGGTCCGCTTGCGCCAACTGCTCCGGGCCCAGCTGGGAGAAATCTTTTTGCCCGGCCTCGGCCTCGCTCAGGGTCGGCTCGGCCTGGGCCTCGGCCGGCTCGGCTTCAAACTCAGCCTCGAAGCGCTTAAATTCATTGAACAGGGCCCAATAAGCGGTGGTATTCGCCCCGCCGATGGTGTCGCGGATGTCGTTGTGGACGTTGTTGATCGCAGCTGCCGTATCAAACGCCTGCCAAAGCCGCTTGAGGCGGTTGCGCGAAACGGTATAGGCCCGGTTGTAGCCGCTGTGGCGCAGGTTCAGGTTGCCCTGAGCGGTCAGCTCGATCACCTCCATTTCCTTGCCCGTCGAGGTATCGAGCAGATAGGGACCGGCGGACAGTTTTTCTTGCACAAAGGCCAGAAACGCCTCGTACAGTTCGTCGTAGTCGGGTTTAGTCGCTGCCAGGTCCTCCTTTTTGTCCGTCACCAATTGCTCAGCCAGGGCCAGCAGCGCATCACGACTGATTTGTAAAAATACCCCCGGCTTTACCGCGTAACTCACTTTTCCCTCCTTGGTCTCAGCCCGGATGCCCTCCACAAATTCTTCATAGCTGAAAGACTGGTGAAAGGTAGAAAACACAATGCGACCCTCTTTGACCAGCTCGCGATAACGCTGCATGAGGACATGGCGGTTTCCATCGGCTTGACCATCAATGATCGTTACCGCCTCTTTGATGGTGCCGTAGGTTTTGCCCGTGCCGGGTAGGCCGTAGAAGATTTGGTTGAGGACGTCAGGGAGGGATTGAGGGTTGGAGGTAAGAGGGGAAGCCAAAGGCGCAAATGCTTCTTCCACTTCGATCAGGTCCCGGATCAGGTTAAATTCGTCAGGCGTCAAGGCAAAGAGGCTCCCCTGCCCATCCGTCATAATTTCAGATCGCTGGAAGGCGGGCTCGGCTTTAAGGATGTCCATGGAAATGGGGTGATCCAAGTGCTGCATCA
>CAZIVQ010000513.1:0-4088 GCA_964542415.1 uncultured Bacteroidia bacterium
GGGTTCTCTGTGGTCTTAGTGAAATTCCTTCGTGTTCTCTGTGGTAAAATCTGGGGGGGGTTGGGTTTTGGGTTTTGGGTTTTGGGTTTTGGGTGTGCTATGTTTTTAACGCGGAGGGCGCGCAGGTGGCGCAAAGGTCGCGGAGTTGGGGGGGGTCTCTGTGGTCTTAGTGAAATCTCTCTGTGTTCTACCGGTTGCACCGGCATCCGAGATCTGTGGTAAAAAAACGAATCGCTTTACGCCAGCTGCGCCTTTTCATTCGGCAGGGCCTCGAAACGGTAATCTTTCTCGTAAAAATGCGCCAGCAAGGCGGGCAGCAAGTACTGCAAGCGGTCCCAGGCTTTTTTGCTGTCGTGCAGCGAAATGATCGACCCACTTTTGGCATTGCGCAGCACCGTCTGCAAGCAGTCTTCTCCCTCCAGGGACAGGTCAAAATCGCCACTGACCACGTCCATCATCACGATTTGATGGGTTCGCCGGATGTGGCGGGCCTGCGCCCGGGTGATACGCCCGTAGGGTGGGCGAAACAGCTGGGTACGGTATCCGGTATATTCTTGCAAGGTCTTCTGCGCCCGCAAAAAATCCCGCAAGTACGCCCTCGGCTCCACTTTCCAGCCGTTTTTATGCGAGAAAGAATGGTTCCCGATGCTGTGCCCCTGGTCCATGATCGCATGGGCCAGCTCGGGTTGCTCCTTCACGTTTCGCCCCAACAAAAAGAACGTCGCTCCCGCCTCGTAGGCCGCCAATTGCTCCAGCACCCAAGGGGTCACCTCGGGCGTGGGCCCATCGTCAAAAGTCAAGTAAAGGGTCTTCTCATTCGGGTTCATTCGCCAGGTGTACTCAGCGTAGTAATTCCGGAGGAGTTTGGGGATTTTGGTCAAATACATAGCAACACGTCAAATCTAACAGCAAGGGGCAAAAATAAGTGTTCTCAGAGGAAAAGACTGCCCCCTCAGCCCTCAAACTGCAAAAACCCGAGGCACCCACTGCGACGCCTCGGCCAGGGCGACCTTGTCCAGCCCCGGGTCCTGCCCGATCTCCTGGCAAAAGATCAACAAGCTTTCCGTCGCAATGTTGCCCACCAATTCATCTTCGGCAAACGGGCAGCCCCCAAAGCCTTGCAGGGCCACGTCGAAGCGACGGCAGCCGGCCTCCCAGGCCGCCGCGATCTTCTCGCGCCGCTGCGCCGGGTGCGCATGAAAGTGCGCCCCGAAGGTTACCGCCGGAAAACCTGTCAGCAGGGCCTTAAACAGCCCCCCGATGGTCTGCCCCTCAGCCACCCCGATCGTATCGGCCAGGGCCAGGGTCTTGACCCCCCGGTCGACCAGCTCCGCCACCCAGTACTCCGCCACGGCCGGGCTCCAGGGGTCGCCGTAGGGATTGCCGAAAGCCATGGAGAGGTAGACCACCAGCTCCTTTTCGTGCTCGGCGCAGAGCCCCTGCATCTGCTCGACCAATTCCAGCGACTCCACGATAGACCGCCGGGTATTGCGCTGCTGAAAGGTCTCGGAGATAGAAAAAGGGTACCCCAGGTAGTGAATCTCCGGATGGCTGCACGCCGTCTCCGCTCCCCGCCGGTTGGCGACGATGGCCAGCAGCCGCGTATCGGTGCCGCTGAGGTCCAGGCCCGCCAGGACTTGGGCCGTATCGGCCAGCTGCGGCACGGCCTTGGGGGAGACGAAGCTGCCAAAGTCCAGGGTGTGAAAGCCCACCCGCAGCAGCGCATTGAGGTAGGCGATTTTAGTTTCGGTGGGAATGAAAGGCCCAATGCCTTGCATGGCATCGCGGGGGCATTCGACCAGTTGGAGGACAGACATGGCAGGAGAATTGAAGAAAGGAAGGCTGGTTAAACTACGTAAGGTACCTTCCTTTCCGCTGGAAAAAAAGACGAATCGCCCCTTCGACCTCCCCGCACAACCTTCCGCTTTTCTTTACCTTTGCCCCTGCGAATCCACCGTCATGAACCACAAACCCCTCCTCGTCCTCAAAATCGGCACCTCGGCCCTCACCCGCCCTGATGGCAGCCTCGACGAGCCGCAGCTGCTCGAAGTCGCCCGGCAGATCAACCACCTCCACCCCCACTACCGCCTGGTGATCGTCTCCTCGGGGGCCGTGGGCACGGGTCGCCGCTACCTGCCCGGCTTCGACGGCTCGATGACCGACCGCAAAGCCGCCGCCGCCATCGGCAACCCGATTCTGGTCAACACCTACGCCCGCTTTCTCTCGCCTTACGACATCCACATCGCCCAGAGCCTCTGCGAGCGGCGGCATTTTTCCGACCGCGACCAGTTTTTGCAGCTGCGCGAGACCTTTGAGCGGCTTTGGAGCGGCAACCTCATTCCCATCGCCAACGAAAACGACGTGGTGAGTAGCCTGGAACTGAAGTTCTCCGACAACGACGAGCTGGCTACGCTCATCGCCATCGGCTTCGGGGCCGAGGCCCTGCTGCTGGCGACCTCCGTGCCGGGGGTCCTGGACGCAGCGGGGCAGCTGGTGCCGCGCATCGAGCAATTTGACCCGGGGGTGATGGGCCTGGCCCGGCAGGAAAAGTCTGCCGTGGGGTTGGGCGGCATGGTTTCCAAGCTCACCTTCGCACGCCTCGCCACCCGGCTGGGCATCAAGGTGATCATCTTCGGGCTGCGCGAGCCAGAGAGCATCTTGCGGGCCGCCCGCGAAGAAACCGGCACCCTCTGCCTGCCGCAGCCCTCCTCCCAGCCGGCCCGCCGCAAATGGCTGGCGAGCGGCAGCCTCGTAACCGGTCGCCTTGAAGTGGATGCGGGCGCGGCCAAGGCCCTCAGCCGCCGCAAGAGCCTGCTGGCCGTGGGCATCACCCGCCTCAGCGGCGGCTTCGATGCCGGAGAGGTCATCGAGCTGGTGCGGGACGGCGAAGTTACCCCCTTCGCCCTGGGCCGCGCCCGGCTCACCGCCGCTGCCCTCCAAACGCGTATGGGCGACCACGATGTCGTGGTCGCCCATGCCGATGACATTGTGCTGCTGTGAACTGGCTACTGCTTTTGGATACGCTGGCTGAAGCGCTCCCCCTCGATCAGGGTCCGGAGCAGGTAGCTGCCCTGGCTCAAGCTACGTAGGGTTTCTGCAAGCCGTGCCTCTAGCACCTCTACCGTGCCCCGGCTCTCCAGCAGGCGGCGTCCCTGCAAGTCGAGCAGCTCCACCTGAAGCTGCGTGCCTGGCTCAGCCGCGACTTCCCAGCGGAAATCGTCGCCGAGCGGCTGCGGGTACACCCGCACCCGCGGGCGCAGCTCGGCGTCGCTGAGCGCGATCACCTGGCTGAGGGTATGCTGCCCGTCGAGGTCGACCTGCCGCAGGCGGTAGTAGGCCTCGCCCCGGAAGGCAGGGTCGAGAAATTCGTAGGTCGCTCCTTGGCCGCCGGTCTGCACGGCGGAGATAAAAGAAATTTCTTCGAAAGCCATTCCATCCCGGCTCCGCTCCACGGCAAAGCCGAGGTTGTCCCATTCGCGGGCGGTCTGCCATTGCAGCCAAGCCCCTTCCTGCCGCACTTCTCCCTCGAAGCCGAGCCATACGACTGGCAGGGGCGTGGCCGTGGTGGAATAGGGACCGCCAGACAGGGAGCTAAAATCGGCGTTGAAGCCGAGGTTGGGGTTACCAGTCGTGACATTGCCGGGGACGGTGACGTCGGAGAAGAAGGCGGTATTACTGACCACCATCCCAAACACTTGCAGGGTCTGGGTTTCTGTCGCCCCGACCACATCGTAAGGAATAGCCATTTCCCAGCCTTGATCCGGCCCACCGCCGTTATTGAAAGCTACCGTGATGATGCCATCGTTGCCATCTTCGTCATAGTCCACAGCTCCTGTAGTGCTAGGTGAACCGACGAGGTCTGAGCTGGTCAGATAGCCAGGGCCACGGGTCAGTATCTGATCCCCTGCAAATAGGTCCATATTAACTCCATCTGGCGTACGCAGGGCAAACATCATGTCTACTTCGAAATCAGCTTTGTAGTCCAAATTTGTGTCATTGCTTCCATTCAGGTAGTGAAAATCGCCAGAGCCGAATGAGTTAAGGCCAAGGTCATTACCCACTGCGAGGCCATTCTGCCCGGACAAGTT
>CAZIVQ010000514.1:0-4085 GCA_964542415.1 uncultured Bacteroidia bacterium
ATCTAGGATGCCCCGGCAAGCCGGGGTAGACGCCAAGGCGCAAAGGAAGCCCCTCATGGACAGCTTCTTGTACTTCTTGCCTCAAAATAAAAATGCGAACGCCATGAGAGCCCCCGAACTGCTAAATAAGTGTGTGGTGATAAGCTAACGCCTCTGCGAGGTGAATCATTTTGCCAGGCGACTCAATAGGTTGGCATCCTCTCGAAGAATCTGCTTGAACTTATGCACGCGATTTTGCTGCTCAGGAGATAGCTTAGATAATTGCTTAAGATAAGCCAACACCTCAGGTAACTGCTCTACCGGGAGGCGAGCTATTACCTGTTCAATCTCCTGCCGGATTTGTTGTGGTTGCATGAGATTTTTAAGTTTTAACCACAGTTTACGAAAAAAATTGCAAAGGGGTCATCAACTTAAAAGCTAATTCCCCTCACGGCTCCCACCGCCAATAGCTCCCCTTGAAATCCTGGTTTCTCGCCTCAATCACCGCCGGGCCTTCGCCCGGCACAAACTCAATGGCGGCGTAGCCATTGGCAAACTCGAGTACCTGCGAGCGGGTGGGCGTGCCGTAGTGGCACAGCAGTTCCCCGGCCCCATCATGCGAAAAGTACACCCGCTCCTCGTAGTCCAGCACCCGGCGGCCCTCGGCGTCGACCATCACCGCCTCCACCAGCAGGTGGCCGTTGGGTAGGGGGCGATGGCTGAGGCGGATTTCCTCGGCTTTGCCCGGCTGCGAATAGTGATAGGTCAGCCGCAGGCTGTCGGTGGCCACGAGCTGCTCCTCCCGGTAGGCCCGGGCGACGAGTTCATTCTCCCCCGCTGCAAACGGTAGCTCCCACTGCAAGCCCGCCGCCGGAAACTGCACCGCATCCCGCTGCTTGCGTCCCAGCGAAGCCCCATTGAGCCACAGCTCCACCGCCTCGGCGTTGCTGTAGACGCAGACCGCACGCGTTTCGCCTGGCGGGCCCATGCGCTCGGTCCAGCTGTGCGACTCGATGTAGGCAAAAGGGGCTTCGGCCCAATAGCTTTTGAAGACGTAGTAGGCATCCTTGGGCTGCCCGGCCCGGTCCAGCAGGCCCTTCTGGTTGATGTAGGGAATGGCATTCTCCGGCCGCAGCGGCGTGCCGAAGTCCTTGAACGCCCATTGGGCGTTGCCCGGAAACCAGTCCAGGCTTTCCGACAGCCGCAGGTGCCAGTCGAAAAGGTCCACGATGTAATTCTCGCTCCAGTCGCCCGCTTTGGCGACATTCGTTACGTTCACCTGGTTGCTCACCTCGGCCCATTCGTCCTGCTTCAGCATTCCCTCGCCGGTGATGGGCGTCTCGGTATGCCGGCCTACATGGCTGGACCCGCCATACTCCATGTGCAGCAGGCGCGGGTAAAGCGACCGCTGCTTCTCCAGGGTCTCCTCATAGTTAGTGTAAACTCCGGCGTACCAGCCCGACCAGATGGAGGGCGAAAAGACGTCCAGCAACTCGGCCCCGGCGTAGTACTTGCGCATGGCGGTCATCCGCGAGGGGTCGAGCTGATGGGCCAGGTCGTTCAGCTCACGCACGAAGGCGTTAATCCGGGTGGTGTCATCGCCGCCGGGAAAGTCAGGCAGCCAGTAGACTTCGTTGCCCAGCGACCAGAAGAAGATGCTGGGATGGTGGTAGTTCTGCTCGATCTGCTCCTGCAGCAGGCGCTTGGTGTGGGCTTGCCAGGTCTCGCCGCCCATGCCACCGCGGCACCAGGGCAGCTCGTCCCAGACGATGAGCCCCAGCGAGTCACAGGCGGCGTAGACCGCCGGGTCCTGCGGGTAATGGCCCAGGCGCACGAAGTTGGCCCCCATCTCCTTGATCAGCTGCATGTCGCGGCGGTGCAAGGCATTGGGCATGGCGGCTCCGTAACCGGCGTGCTCCTCGTGGCGGTGGGTGCCGCGCAGCTTGAGGCGCTCCCCGTTGAGGAAGAAGGCCCCGTGGGGCTCAAAGGCAAACCAGCGGTAGCCGAGCTTGCGGCTTTGCTGGTCCACCACTTCGCCTTTTTCCAGCAGGGCAACTTCGATCCGGTACAAATTCGCCTCCGCCGGCGACCAGAGCTGCGGCTGCTTCAAGACCGGCAGCTCGCCGCTAAGGCGGTCATTTTTCCATTTTTTCTCTACCTGCTCCGCCACCAGCTTTCCCGCCGGATCGTAGAGGCGCAGCCGCAGTTGCTGCTGAGCTGCCGGCTGGCTCAGCCTCACCTCCCAAGTGGTGCGGGCCTTCTCTGCCGACACTTCCGGGATACTCGCCTTTACCGTTTGTAGGTAGGTGGCGGGCACCGTCTCTAGCCACAGGTCGCGGGTGAGGCCGCCATAGAGGAAAAAATCCGCTTTTTGGGAGGGAATGAGGTTGGGGTCGTAGCCATTGTCCACCCGGAGGGCCAACTCATTGGCACCCGCCTGTAGCCAAGGGGTAAGGTCGACCACAAAGCCAAGGTAGCCGCCGAGGTGTTCTCCCGCTTTTTCTCCATTGACAAAGACCTCCGCCTTCATGTTGGCTCCTTCGCAGCGGAGCAAGTAGCGCTGGTCCGGACGGAGAGACAGGTCGAGGCTTTTGCGGTACCAACTGGCGTCGCGGCGGTAGCCCGGGACCAGGTCGGTGGCGTCCCATTGGTTCCAGCTATGGGGCAGATCAACGGTTTCCCAGCCTGCGGCAGGAAGGTCGGCCGGGGCTGGGTGGTTTTGGGGCAAATAGGCCCAAGCGGCGTTCAGGTTCTGGACCGCTCGGCCTGGTTGGGCAAAAAGCCCGGACATGAGCAGCCAGCAGCAGAGCCAAAGGCCACTGCGGAGAAAGAGGGCAGGGTAGTTCATTCGTTTGAAGCGAGGCGCTGGTTGGCGATATCGAGGCGACGCAGCAGCGCCTCGACGTAGTAATAATCGGCGTAGATGATGGGCACATCTACTTCTGAAGCTTTGGGATAATTGCCCGTGCTGTGAGCCAGTAGAAAAGGCAAGGTTTTGGCCTGGTAATGTTCTTGCTCCAGGCTGCGCAGGATGCGATCAGCCCAGCGCAGATAAGGCAGGTCACTCGCAGCATCGATCTCGTGCAACTTCAGCAAGGCCGAAGCAGCAATGGTCGCGGCAGACACGTCACGAGGCGCGCCGGGGATACCGGGGGCATCAAAATCCCAATAGGGGATGCCATCGGCTGGCAGGCGGGGATGCTCGCAGAAAAAACGGGCGATATGGCGCGCTTGCTCCAGAAAGGCCTGCTCTCCGGTTTCGTCGTAGGTCATGGCGAACCCGTAGAGGCCCCAGGCTTGGCCCCGGGCCCAGGCCGTTTCGTGGCCAGCTCCCTGATGGGTGTGGCGCTTACGCACCTCCCCGGTGAGGGTGTCATAGCTGATCACATGGTAAGAGCTGTAGTCAGGGCGAAAATGGTGGGCCAGGGTGACCTCCGCATGCCGCTTGGCCAAGGCATAGAAACTTGAATCCCCGCTATGACGGGTGGCGGCAAAAAGCATTTCCAGGTTCATCATGTTGTCGATGATCACTGGAAACTGCCAGACGTCGGCATGGTGGTCCCAGGAGCGGATGGCTCCGACAGTAGGATGAAACCTCTGGCTGAGGGTGCGCGAAGCTTGCAGGATCACTGCCCGGCTGGCTGAGTCTTGCCGCTGGGCGTAGCGCTGCCCGTAGCTACAATACAGCTTGAACCCCAGGTCATGGGTGCCGCGGTCCCATTGCTCTTTTTCGACAAAAGCCGTCCAGGTTTCCGCTCCGGCTTCCAGGGTCGGGTCCGGGCGGTAGGCTTGCATTTGCCACAATACCCCCGGATAAAAGCCGCTGGTCCAGGATCGGGAGGGCGTCCCTTCCAGCTTATCTGCTTCATCGAGGGAGCGGGGAATCTGCATAGAATCGACCGGTAGGGCCTCAATCCCCGCCAGGGTACGATCGTGCAAGGCATTGAGCCGCGCTTCGAGCCGGGAAGCGGTCATGGCCGCAGGCTGGGTTTGGGTCGGGCCCAGGCAGGCGGTGAGGCAACAGAGCAACAACAGTGAGAAAACGGGCTTCATGCCGGACATGCCGTAAAGATTCAGATGGAGAATGAAGAAAAATGGTCCGCACC
>CAZIVQ010000515.1:0-4075 GCA_964542415.1 uncultured Bacteroidia bacterium
CAGAGTAAAAAGTTGATAAACGGGGGTTGTATTTTTTTGCCTAAAGCGGCTCAAGGTAGGCTGTTCTCCTTGTAGGGTAAATGGTGAAGCAACTTCTTTCCTCTGTTCGATCCATTTATCGCTTTAAACCCTGTCAGCGTTCTTAAAAACGCTGACAGGGTTATCAGAATAGCCTTCCCAATGCCGCATTTCTAGCCAAAAATTGCTTCTTAGGTTTACTACAGGCAGGGGGAACAGCCTCAAGGCTTGGCCAAGATGTGGTCGCCCCACCTGGCGATGGCTTTTTCGAGGTCCTCAAGCTTGAAAGGCTTGGAGATATAGTCGTCCATGCCCGCTTCCAGGTATTCTTCCCGAACCCCGCTCATGGCATTGGCAGTCATGGCGATGATGACCGGTCGGCGTTCTCCGGCATAGGCTTCATAGATATGGCGGGTAGCCGTAAGTCCATCCATTTCAGGCATTTGGATGTCCATGAAGATCAGGTCATAGTGCTGCTGAGCCAGGGCATCGAGGGCCTCCTGCCCATTGTCCACCAATTGGATTCCAAACCCCATCTTGGCCAGAATACCTTCTATCACCGTCTGGTTGATCATGTTGTCCTCTGCCACCAGGATACGCAGCGGATAGCGCTCGCCCAGTTTGGAGTTGAAGATGTTCTGTTCCAGCGGCTTCCGGGTTTGGTTTTCCGATTCCCGATCTACCTCCGTGGTGATAAAAAAGGTAAAGGCAGAGCCTTTGCCGGGGTTGCTGCTGACCGTAATGGCCCCCCGCATCAGTTCGAGCAGCTTTTTGGTGATGGCCAATCCCAGGCCCACCCCCCCAAATTTGCGGGAGACGGAATTGTCTACCTGCTGAAAAGAATCGAAGATGCTCTTTTGCTTCTCTTCAGGGATGCCAATGCCAGTATCGGTCACAGAAAATTCGACCTGTAGCGATTGCCGGTGCCGTAAATCTTGCCGCAGCTCGTCCTTGAGCCGCACGTCGATTTCAATGAAGCCCGTGCTGGTAAATTTCAGGGCATTGCTCACCAGGTTGACCAAGACCTGCCGCAGGCGGGTGGGGTCACTGAAAATGAAGGCAGGTACGTCCGGTTGTATGGTAGAGCGTAGGGCGACGCCTTTGCCTTCGGCAGTGTTGGCAAAGAGGGCTTTGACCTCTTCCACCAGCTCCTTTACGCTGAGGCTACGAATTTCCAGCTCAAGCTTGCCTGCCTCCACCCGCGAGTAATCGAGGATGTCGTTGAGAATAGAAAGTAAGTTGTTGGAGCTGGTCGAGACGGTCTGGGCATATTCGCGCTGCTGGGGATTGAGGGGTGTGTCCATCAGCAAGCTGGTCATGCCGATGATGCCATTCATGGGGGTGCGGATCTCGTGGCTCATGGTGGCCAGGAAGTTGGATTTGGCTACCGAAGCCGCTTCCGCGGCTCTTTTGGCCTCTTCCAGGCGTTGGTTGATCTTGTGCAGTTGCCGGTTTTGGGTATTGATGACTTTGTTCTGGCTCGCCAGTTGGTCGTTGACCCGCTGCTTGACCTTGGTCTGCCGCAGGACCACCGCGAGCAAAATAACGACCAGGACCATCAAGGCACTTCCGGCATAGAGGAGGGTTTCCTTTTGCTTGTTTTCTGCCTCCAGGACCAGCAAGGTTTTTTCTTGCTCGAGCATCTTGCGCCTGCGGGTCTCGTCGGCGACACGCTGCTGAATTTCGGAAATTTCCTGCCCCCGCTGTTTCTCGAAGAGCGAGTCACTCAAGCCCGTAAAGAGCTGGTAATAGTGCAGGGCGTTTTTGTCGTCTTCGCTCTCCACGTAGATATCCGAAAGGAGCTTGTAGGTAGAACGGCGCACGGTATCGAGGGGCGTCTGGGAAGAAAGAGCCAGGCTGGTCTCCAGGCTCTCGATGGCGTCTTCGTACTCTTCCAGCTTGTAGTGGGCCAGGCCGATGTTGTAGAGGGTCTTAGCCGAGGAATCTCCCAGGGCCGTCTGGTTGCGCAGGGCGTAGGTGTAGTGGACCAGGGCTTTCTGGTAGTCGTCCTCACGCATGTAGGTATCGGCGATGTTGGAGAGGGTAGCGGCCCGGGCGGCGCGGTCGGGCAGGTCATCACGGATGAGCAGGGCTTTGTCGAAATATTCGCTCCGGGCTTTGACCGTGCTATCCACAGCGAGGTACACCAGCCCGATGCTGTTCAAGTCCTGGGCGATTTCTGCCTGGTTTTGCAGGATGTTTTGGATACGAAGGGAGCGCTGGTAATAGGCCAGGGCCTGGTTGTAGTTTTTTTGGTGGAAATACAGCTTCGCCAGGTGGTTGAGGGAAGCGGAGATGCCCGCCGAGTCCCGGATTTGCTCTCGCAAGCTAAGGGATTGCTGGTAGTCTTTTTGGGCTTCGGCAAATTGGCCTTGGGCCACCTGCATGCGGCCTATGTTGCCCAGGGCCCGGGCGATACCCGCCGTGTCGTTGCGCATGCGCGAAAGGCCGAGGGCCGTTTTGTAGTACGGAATGGCCTCTTCGTATTTGCCCAATCGCTCGCTGACTTCGACCACCTGATCGAGCGAAGCCATGATCTCGACCGGCTGGCCGAGTTCCTGGCGCTTGCGGAAGGCGTCTTGGTAGTATTTGAGGGCCAGCTCATACTGGTTTAGCAGCTTGTAGACATTGCCCAGGTCCTGCAGGGCATTGCCTTCCATGCGGGGGTTGTCCAGACCGCGGGCGATGCGCAGGCTTTGCTCGGCGAAGTCGATGGCCTGTTGTTGGTCTTCTTTGACGGTGAGGTAGACCAGTCGGCTCAGAATGTCCGGCCGCTGCTGGGGGGGAGCCTTTTGCAAGGCTTGCTTGAGTTGCTCTACCTCAGCGCTGGGTTGGGCCAGGCTGCTAGAAAAGAGCAACCAGCAGCTTCCCAGGCAAGCAACCAGGAAGAGGGGAAGGCGGGATATGGAAAAAAAGCCTGTCATATGCGAAGAACCGAACTACATCTTTGGCGGACTAAGCCCCAGTTGCGCCCGCTGGGTCAAAGATGACTTCAGCCCATCCCGCCATTAATTCCAGCCAAATATAGGGATTTTGGCCGGTTTTCCCTAGGTAAAAAAAGCCAGATTCCCTACGGGAACCTGGCCAGGAAGTACGGTTTGTCCAAAATCCTATGGGGTAGAAACGCTGTTGGGATTCTTAATATTGTCCGTCTCACTTACGCCTTCCATCACCTGTATGTTGATCCCATCAGAGAGCCCGGTCTTGATGGCATGCCTTTCAAACGTCTGATTGCCGGTTTCGATTTCGACGTAGGGGCTGTCATTTTCAAACTGAAGCAGGCTCTCCGAAATAGCCAGCACGCTGTCGCGGCGCTCCAGCACGATGTCGGCATTGGCACTATAGCCTGCCCGGATAAACTGGCCTTCCTGAAGGTTGACCGCCGCCCGGATTTCAAACTGGATGGCCCCATTCTCCTCCACTCCCTTGGGCGAGATGTGCTCCAGCGTAGCGGTAAACTGCTCCTTTTCGATGGCTCCGATGGTCAGCAGCAGGTCCATCCCTTCGCGGATTTTGCCCACCTCCGACTCGTCGACCTTGCCCTCGAAGACCATCTCTTGCAAGTTGGCCACGATGGCGATGGTGGTGCCATCGTTGAAGGTGTTGGCCTCGATCACGGAGTTGCCTTCCTCTACCGGCACGTCGAGCACCATGCCCGAGATGGTAGCCCGCACGTTGGTGTTGGCGGCGCGGCCAGAGCGCTTGGAAGCGCCTTCCCGGATGATGGTGAGGTTGTCCTTGGCCGCTTCGAGTTCCTGCTTCGCATTTTCGAAGGCTAGCTCGAATTGCTGGAAGTTGGCCTCAGCGATCACCCCGTCCTTGTACAACTGCTGGTTGCGCTCGAAGTCGCGTTGGGCGTTGGCGAGGTTGTTTTCGGCCACCTTCACCCGGTTTCTGGCATTGTTGAGGTTGGCTTCATTGGGTACGATCTGGATGGAAGCAATGAGATCCCCCTTCTGCACCTGATCTCCGGGCTCTACGTAGAGCTTGCTGAACAGTCCCGATCCCTGGGGCTTGACCTCGATTTCCTTCCGGGGGACCGCCGAACCGGTAGCCA
>CAZIVQ010000516.1:0-4070 GCA_964542415.1 uncultured Bacteroidia bacterium
TCTTCCGATCTGGAACAGCCTAGGGTGTAGGGTGCAGGGTGTAGGGTGTAGGGTGTAGGGTGTAGGGTGTAGGCTGTAGGGTAAGAATAGCATCCGGGCGGAGCCCACAACCCCAGCGGGGTTGCATATTTGTAGCCTTGGTAGCATAACGATCCCCCGACCCCAGCGGGGTCGCACCTCAGGTGCCTCAAAAACCTTGTTTCCTGAAGCGATGCGGAAACAGCGCTCCTTGCCTGAAAATGCGCTGGAGTAGTGCTTTTTCACTTTTTCACCTCTTCCCTTCTTCCCTTCGCTTAGACCTGTTAGGTTCGCCACCGCACAGGCCTGCGGCCAGCCTAGCCCAATTCCAATTCCCAATTCCCCAATTCCCCAATTCCCCCCTACTCCATCACCTTGTTGTACTCGCCCATGTTCGAGGGGTCGAGCTCGTTCATGACTTCGAGGAAGGCTTGTTTGTCGTTGACGAAGGCATTTTGAAAGACTTTGACCAGCTCATTGTCTTTACAATCCAGGAAGGTCTTGTTGATCACCAAGAGGGGATTTTGGCGGTTGAGGCGCTGCATCTCCCGCACGGCGTCGAGGATGGCTTTGCGGGCATTTTCCGGGTTGCTTTCCATCTGGTCCATGCCTTGGCGGTGATACTTGTAAATGACGGTGTGAAACGCCTTGTAGCTGCTGTTCATGATGTTTTCGATGAGCCAGTAGCGGTTACGGTTGTCCTCGCCTGAGCGCCAACCTTTGCGGCCGGCGGCACCGGAGGAGGCAAGGTTAACGGTTTCCTGGGCTTTGCGGAAATAAGGCATCCCGGCCTCGGGACCAAAGCTGTCATAATCCATGCCCAGGATAAGGAAAGCGTAAAAGTTCAGCAGGGCGGTAAGGTTGTCGTTGAAAGTGTTGTCGACATAGGTCATCTGCTGAAAAGGCACATAGCGAAAGGAAAAATTGGCGTCAGAGATGTTCAATATCAAGGTTTCGTAGGTGGTGTTGTAGACCGGGCGGTAGACCTGCAAGTTGGCGATGCAGCTAAACTGGTCCGGGGCCGGGCGATCCTGCACCACGATCTGCAGGTTGCAGCGGATCCGCTCCTTGGCCTCAAATTCGTCTTTGCCCCATTTCTGAAAGTTGAGGTAGCGGGAAATATTCTGCTGCATGTCATCAAATACAGACTTGTCACTCTGGATACGGGAGTCATCAATCGAGACATTGACCAGCAGTTCCTGGCTCCAGCTCCCGAGGGGCAGCAGGGCCAGCAAACAAACAGTCAGCAAAAAACGGAATCGAATCATGAGTAGAGAGGTTGGGGGGGGCTATTGGTCAGGGGACAGTCGCTGTTGGATTCGTTGGAGGATCGCTGTCGCTACCTCCGTTTTGGCTTGCAGGGGCAAGGCCTCGACCTCGCCTTCGCGGTGAATCAGGGTCACCTGATTGGTGTCGTGGGCGAAACCGGCCCCGGGTTGGGTCAGCGAGTTCAAAACTATGAAATCCAGGCGTTTAGCCGCCAGTTTTTTTTGGGCATTTGCTAACTCGTCCTGGGTTTCCATGGCAAAGCCTACAAGCACCTGCCCCTGGGGTTTCTCCTGCCCGAGGCGGTGGAGGATGTCGGTGGTACGCGTGAGGGGAAGGCTGAGTTCGCCTGCATGCTTCTTGAGTTTGTGGGCCGCGACTTCGGCGGGGGCATAGTCGGCCACGGCGGCGGCCATGATGATCACGTCCTGGGCCGGGGCCCGGGAGAGGATGGCTTCGGCCATCTGGGCGGCCGTCTCTACTGCCACCAATTCGTGCAGCCCCGGCGGCGGGCTAAGGGACACGGGCCCGGTCACCAGGCATACTTCCGCCCCCTGAGCCACTGCCTCGCGAGCCAAGGCGTAGCCCATTTTGCCGGTGGAGCGGTTGGTGAGAAAGCGTACCGGGTCCAGCGGCTCGCGGGTCGGCCCGGCCGAGATCAGCAGCTTCTGCCCGCGCAAGGGCTTATTTTCTGAAAAAAAATCAACCACTGCCTCTACAATGGCCGCAGGCTCGAGCAGCCGCCCGGGGCCTTCCAAACCACTGGCAAGGTAGCCCGTCTCTGTGGGCAGCAGCTGATGCCCGTAGCTGCGCAACCGGGCGAGGTTGGCCTGCACCGCCGGATGCTGGTACATGTCGCTGTCCATGGCCGGGGCCAACATCACCGGACAGGCGGCCGCGAGGTACACGGCCGTAAGGGCGTTGTCACAGTGTCCCTGCGCCAATTTGGCCAGGGTGTTGGCCGTAGCCGGGGCGATCAGCATCAGGTCGGCCCAGTTGCCCAGGGAGACGTGCTCGGACCATTGGGCGTCCCAGAGCCCGTCGAAGACCGGCGCCTGGGTCAGGGCGCTGAAGGTGAGCTTGCCCACAAAGCGCTCCACCGTAGGGCTGAGCACCACCCGCACTTCTGCGCCAGCTTGCTGAAGCAGGCGCAGCAACACCACCGCCTTGTAGGCCGCAATGCTACCCGATACCCCGAGGATGATTTTTTTCCCGTGAAGGTTCATGCAGAAGCGCTTGGTAGCTAACCTTCCTAAGGGTTTCAGAACCCTTAGGAGGGTTTAGGGACGAGTTTCCCGCCTTTTTTTGTCAGAGGCCCAAAAAAAGCGAGCCGGATAGGACTCGCTTTTCTGATGCTAGTGCTTGCGGCCAAATGGAAAAAATGGCCGGAGAGGGTTATTCTTCTTCTCCTTCGGGGACATCATGAGGATCCCGAAAATACACTTTATCGGCGAAAAAATCGCCTAGCGCCAGCTCGGTGGGTTTGGGTTTGCGCTCATAGTAACGACTGATCTCGATCTGCTCCTTGTTTTCCATGACCTCTTCGAGGTTGTCATAGGCCGGGGCAAATTCAGCCAGCTTCTGGGTCAGCTCTTCCTTGATGTCAAGGGTAATCTCATTGGCACGCTTACTGATGATGACAAGAGATTTATAGACATTGCCGGATTTTTGACCGAGCTCGCGCACGTCTAGCGGGACAAATGATTCTTTCAGGCTCATAAGACAAGTAATGTTAAAGGCGAAAAGGGCATTCAGGTACCTTCTTCTTCGGCCATCAAGGTACCAAGTTCACGTTTGGTCTTGACGTAGAGGGACTCTGCTTCTTTGAGGAAGGTACTGTTGGGATATTTATCAACGAAGGCCTCGTAGAGGTCCAACGCATCGAGGTATCGATTCTTGCGTTTGTTACGCACACTGATCTCCGCGAGGGATACTGCCGATTTGAAGCGCATATACTGTGCCTCTTCCCGGTAGCGGGAAGCTGGGTACTCCTGGATCATCGCTTCGAAGGAAGTATTGGCTGCTTTGTAGTTCTCAAGGTTGTAATACAGCCTGGCGGCCTCAAAGGCCTTGTGGGCCAGCCGCTCCTCCAATTCTTCCATGGATTTCTCGGCCTCATCGGTCTTGCTCCCGAACGGGAAGGCGTTGAGGTAAAGGTCAAACTGGGAAATGGCTTTCTTGGTGAATTCCTGATCGAGGTAATGGGGGGCTGATTCGAGGTAGTAGCAATGGGCCACCATGTAGGTACATTCTTCCGCTTTCTCATCGGCAGGAAACATCTGGGTGTACTGCTCGAAGTAATAGGCCGCTACCACGTAAAGATGGCTGTGGTACTTGGCGGAGGCGTAGTGGTAAAGAATGGTCCTGGCCCGATCGGTGCCCCGGTAGGCGGCTTGCAGGTCTTCGAGCAAGAAGGCGGCTTTTTCGTAGTCGCCCCGCTCGTAGAAGTAAAAAGCGGCTGAGTCTTTTTGGGCCAAAGTCCCCTTGCGGGAGTATTGGCTATACTGCCGGTATTCTTTGGAACAACCGCCGAGCAACAGCAGCAGCGCCAATCCCAGGCCTATGGAAATGAGAATTCGGTTCATGAACAGGCAAAATTAGTAAATCCTTCTGAATCAGCCAGGGAGAAAAGAGACATTCTTTGTATTTTTGCCCCTTCGTACAACGTACAGACGAAAAACCTTCTCTATGGGTTGCTAAAGAACAGTCGAAGAACAAGCTCCTTCCTTTATTTCATGGCATAAAATCCAAATGACTGATAGCCAGTTTTTTTCCTGTCGGCTTAC
>CAZIVQ010000517.1:0-4061 GCA_964542415.1 uncultured Bacteroidia bacterium
GGAGATTTTTCCAAACAGGGCGTAGGAGGGCACGGAGGTTCGACCTTGCGGTCTCGGGTCGCTCGTCGCCACATCGCTCGTCGCTCGTCCCCACATCGCTTATCGTTCAGTCTCATCTCTCATCTCTCATTTCCCCTTGAAACCAACCACCCCCTCCATTCCTGAAGCCTATTTGCAAGGCGAAGCGGCCCTGCGTCCGTTTTACCAGTACGATCCGTGTCAGCCTGACTTCGCTCAGATCATGGCCGATAAAGGGCGAGAGGCTGTCGACCGGGCCTTGCTGCAGCGGGTGATCAGGGAGCAATACGAAGGGTTGGAAATGGGAACGGCGGTAGAACAACACCTGGAATGGCTGGGAGAAACGCAATCCTTTACGCTCACCACCGGGCATCAGCTGGTGCTGATGGGAGGGCCGCTGTTCACCGTTTACAAAGTCCTGAGCGTGATCAAACTGGCGGCGCAGTTGCGGGCGCAGCATCCCGAGCACAAGGTGCTGCCCGTTTTCTGGATTCATACCGAAGACCATGACTTCGAGGAAGTCAACCACTGCTTTGCCGCTTACGACGACAAGCGGGTGTACCCAGGCAACTTTCAGGGGGCGGTGGGGACCCATGAGATCGAGGCGGAGATCGAAACCCTGCTGGCAGATTGGCCGGAAACCTGGCGGGCCTGCTATGCGCCGGGTCGTTCCTGGGCCTATGCCTTCCGATGTTTGATGCATCAGCTTTTTGGAAAATATGGCCTGCTGATCCTGGATGCGGCCCATCCGGCGCTGAAAGCTCGTTTTCGGGAAGTGCTCCAGGCGGAGATCGCAGAACCTGTCACTGAGCAATTGGTACAAGATTATTCTGTAGCCTTGGTGAAGGCGGGCTTTTCGCAGCAAATCACTCCCCGGCCCGTCAACCTATTCTACCTGGATGCCGCAGGCCGGGACCGGCTGGTCCGCGCCAACGGGCAAGTGGGGATCAAAGGACGCAACCAGCTTTTTTCTGCTCAAGAAATCAAAGCCCTGATCGAGGCCCATCCCGAACGCTTTAGTCCCAATGTGAGCCTGCGGCCCCTCTACCAGGAAATGATTCTCCCCAACCTCGCCTATGTGGGCGGTTGGGGAGAGTTGTCTTACTGGATGCAACTCAAAGGGGTGTTTGACCATTTTGGGGTCAATTTTCCGTTGCTCCTGCCGCGCATGTCGGCCACGGTGGTGACGGCGGAGCAAAAAGCCGCCTGGGAGGCCCTGGGCTTCAGCTTGCCCGACCTCAAGCGACCGCTTTCTGCCCTCTACACCCAATACCTGCCGCAGGTCTGGGATGATGACGAATTTTCCCGACTCGAAGGCGAAATCCTCCAGCAGATCGCGGCCCTGCGCGACCACATCGAAGGGGCCCTCTCGCCTACGCTTGCCCGCTCCGGCGAAGCCCTGCGCGCCAAAACCGCCCACTACCTGCTCAACCTGCGCAAAAAAGCCGCCCGGGTGGTGCGGCATCAGCAGCCCGAGTCTTTCGCCCGCATCCGCGCCCTCAAGTGGGCCGTGCAACCCGATGGCTTGGTCCAGGAACGCGTCTGGAGTCTGGCTGCCGTGCCCGATACGGATCCAGAAGCCTTTATAGACCTGGCTTGGGAAGCCTGCGAGCCGCTGGACTTTTCGCACCGCTTTTTGGTGGTGGGAGAGGAGAAGTAAGGAGGCGAGGATTTTTCCTTTTACCAAACGGGCCACTTTTTTTCACATGATAGCGGTTACATTTGTTTGCTGAGCGGGAAAATCGTAACATAAACCTGCACCTAACTGGATTTTTCATTATATGGGACAAATCAAAATACCCTTTGCACTGATAAAAGATGACCCCTGGCTAGAGCCTTACGAGGCGGATGTTCAGGCGCGTTATCAACGTTTTCTCGACGCCAAAGCAGCCATCTCGGCTGATTTCGGGAGTGTCGCAGAATTTGCCCGGGCTCATGAGTACTTCGGTGTTCACTTTGATGCCGAAGCCAAACAGTGGGTCTACCGCGAATGGGCCCCCCGGGCCGAAGCCCTTTACTTCACTGGCGACTTCAACGGCTGGAGCCGCGAGTCGCATCCTATGACCCGCTTCGAAGATGGCAGTTGGGGAATTTTCCTGCCGGAAAAAGCGCTCAAGCACGGGGACAAGTTTAAGGTTCACGTCAGAGGTGCCAATGGTGCTTTCGACCGCATGCCGGTCTATGTCCGCTATGCCGTGCAGGACGAGCAATCGAAAGATTTTACCGGGCAGGTCTGGGAGCCGAAAAAACAGTTTCGCTGGAGCGACGGCAAGTATGATCCCAGCAAGATCGAGGCCCCGCTCATCTACGAAGCCCATCCGGGCATGGCCCAGGAAGAATACGGCGTAGGGACCTGGCGCGAATTTGCCGACAACGTGCTCCCGCGGATAGAAAAGCTCGGTTACAACACCTTGCAGCTCATGGCCGTGCAGGAGCACCCCTACTACGGTTCTTTTGGCTACCACGTCTCTAATTTCTTTGCGCCCTCTTCTCGCTTTGGGACGCCCGAGGACCTCAAATACCTGGTCAACAAAGCCCACAAGCTCGGCATTGCCGTGATCATGGATGTGGTCCATTCGCATGCGGTGAAGAACTTTGCCGAGGGGCTGAACGAATTCGACGGGCAGGAAGGCCTCTACTTTCACGAAGGGAGCCGGGGCAACCACGAAGGCTGGGACTCCAAACTCTTCAACTATGGCAAGCCGGAGGTGAAGCGCTTTTTGCTGTCGAACTTGCGCTATTGGCTGGAAGAATTTCACTTCGACGGCTTCCGTTTCGACGGCGTCACCTCCATGCTGTACCTCCATCACGGAGAAGGGGTGGCCTTCGACCACTACGACAAATACTTCCGCGAGGGAGCCGAATGGGACGCCATCACCTATATTCAACTGGCCAATGACCTCATCCATGAGATGAAACCCGGCCTGCTCTCCATCGCTGAAGACATGAGCGGCATGCCCGGAGGTTGCCGTAAGCTCGAAGAAGGCGGCCTCGGCTTCGACTATCGCCTCGGCATGGGCATCCCCGACTACTGGATCAAAATTCTGAAGCACCTCTCCGACGAGCAATGGAACTTGAACGAACTCTGGGGCGTGCTCACCAACCGCCGCTACAAAGAAAAAACCATCGCCTACGTCGAATCTCATGATCAGGCCCTGGTCGGCGACAAAAGCATCGCCTTCTGGCTGATGGACAAGGAGATGTACTGGCACATGAACTTAGACAGCGACAACCCGATCATCGACCGGGGCATCGCCTTGCACAAAATGATCCGCCTGATCACCATTGCCCTGGGCGGAGAGGGTTACCTCAACTTCATCGGCAACGAATTTGGGCATCCCGAATGGGTCGACTTTCCCCGGGAAGGCAACGAATGGAGCCATAAGTACGCCCGCCGCCAATGGTCTCTGGTCGACCATCCCGAACTGAAGTACAAAGTCCTTAACCAATTCGATGCGGCCATGATCCACATGATCCGGGAGGAAAAGGTGCTACCGGCCATCCAAGCCAAGCAACTTCATGTCGACACCCATAACCAAGTGCTCATCTTTGAGCGCAACAACCTGATCTTTGTCTTCAACTTCCACGTATCCAATGCGATTCCCGACTATCGCTTCGTGGTGCCGCAGGCAGGGACCTACAAAATCATCCTCAACTCTGACGCCGCGGAGTTTGGCGGCCATGAGCGGATCGATAACTCGGTAGGCCATCATACCCAAAAAGACGAGCACGGCAGCCACTGGCTCAGCCTCTACGCCACCAACCGCACCGCCTTGGTGCTGAAGCGGGTGGAGTAGGAGGGGAGTAGGGGAGTTAGGCTTGAATAGTTGATGGTCAACTTTTTGAGTTGTAGAATGAATTCCTGCTCAGTTTTCAGAGAACAGTTTTCAGAGAACAGTTGCGCTTTTCAGTTATCAGTGAACAATGAACAGTTACAATACGCGCTCTCTGTCCACTGTTCTCTGTTCTCTGTCCACTGCTCACCGCCCACTGCCCACTGCTCACTGCCCACTGTCCACTGCCCACTGCCCACTGACTGATAC
>CAZIVQ010000518.1:0-4060 GCA_964542415.1 uncultured Bacteroidia bacterium
CTGCTTGGGGGTAAACCTTGGCCGGGACACAGAATCGGGGATCTCAGGATATTCGAACAGGCAAATGGACCCGCCGCCAAAGCTTTCTCCTACCGATTGCAGGTCTGAACCCAGGTCGCGGTTGATCCTGGAGACGCCATAGCCGTCAAGGTTTTCCATGTAGAGGCGGGGAGACATTAGCATAGGCTCACGCTTGCCATACACATCCACACTGTTTGCAAACCAGATTTTCCAGCCCACGTGTTCCGACTCCCAAAACGGCATTTGGTGGCGGCAATAGCTCCCGATATTGGCATGGGTGTAGTGCGGGTTCCACCCGCGGATGTTTTCGCCAAAGTAGAGGTAGAGGGTCTTTTCTTCTTTGGGTTGAAGGTCGGTCTGGAAAAACAGCTCGTCCCAGATGCCGTCTTTATCCAGGTCGTCGAGTTGGTGGAAAAGGGCATGTCCGTTTGTCTCAGCCCGCAGTTGGTGCCCTCCTTGCAGCGCCAGTAGTTCTGGGGACGGCGCGGATGCAGGAGGCAGCGAAGGGTCTACCACGGTGATCCCCATTTCGTGTAGGTCGGGCTGGGGAAAGCCTTGGCGAGGAATGACTACCGCACAGTGCGTGCGGGGGGTATTCAGGGGATTGATCAGGGTAATTGCCAGCCGGGTTTGTGGAGCGAAATCTCCTTGGCTGTACCAGCCTTTATCTTGAGCGAAAAGCGTGGAGAGGCTCAGATACGCCATGAGAAAAACGTGGGTAGCATTCATGATTGGTTTGCCATAAAGGTTGCAGCCAGGGGAACAGGCATTACGGCTTTGGCCGAAGTGGGCCGGGCACGGCTTCACTTACCTGATTCAATCGAAACTACAAATTCTCCTCAGGAAAAATGTCTGTTTCTGGGGGGAGAGAAGTGCGCATCCCCTTTTTGTCAGATGCCTAGTACCCATTTTTTCCCGGTTGGCAGCTGCAACCAAACGATTGCCCCCCCATTTTTAGATGTTTCTTCAGGCAAGAACCCATACTTTTATTTGGCGGGGTTTATTCCGATCACGAGCAGGATAAAAGCCGCCGCAGTAACTCATTGGACTAACGCTACACGATGATGACACCCAAACTCAAGTTTATCTCTGTTTCCCTGCTTTTGCTCCTGGGCTGTCTGGGGGCATCCGCCCTTTGGGCACAGCCGAGCAGTTCCCTGGTGTACCTGGACAACGGCCGCCTGACCTACACACCCTTCGCCATGCAAGGGCAGACCGAGGCGGTGAATACCATCCCGGATTTCTCTCATGCCGGCTACCAAGGTGGGGGCGTAGCCTTGCCAGAAGTGCCAGTCCAGGTGACCCTCAGCCCAGCTGCGGGAGACATGCGGGCCACGATCCAGGCGGCCATTGACCAGGTAGAAGCCCTGGCCCCCGACTCGAATGGCATTCGGGGGGCGGTCCTGCTCCGGCGGGGCGTCTACGAAGTGAATGGCTCCCTATTTATCGAGGCCAGCGGCGTGGTGCTGCGCGGGGAGGGCCAAGGCGCGGAAGGGACCGTGCTATTTGCTTCCCTGACCCAGCAGCACGACTTCATTCAGGTGAGAGGGAGTGGCAGCGGCATTGGGGAGAATGCGGCCACCCGAGAGGTCATCGCTACGCCCTACGTACCCGTGGGTAGCAGGAAACTGGCCGTGGCCAATGTGCAGGACTTTGCGGTGGGGGACCTCATTTCGGTAAGGCGTACCCCTAATCAACGCTGGATCGACACCCTGGAAATGGGGCAATACGGATGGACCCCGGGCGGCTACGCCATCCGGCACGAGCGGGTCGTCACCGCTATAGCAGGCGACACCCTCACCGTGGACTTGCCTTTCGTAGACGTCATGGAAACCCAGTTCGGGGGTGGGACCGTAGCCCGGGCCACGATTAGTGGCCGCATCAGCCAGTGTGGGGTAGAAAACCTGCGGATTCGCTCCTACTATGCCGCGCCCGACGATGAAGCGCACGTCTGGAAAGCGGTCAAGCTCCGCCGGGTTACGGATTCTTGGGTCAAGGGCGTGACCGCCCAGTATTGTGGCTATGCCTGTGTGAGCATCGAAAGCGAATCCAATTTCAATACCATAGAAGAATGCGCCATGATCGAGCAGCGGTCGCGGATTACGGGTGCGCGGCGTTATTCTTTCAACATTTCCGACGGCATGGGCAACCTCTTCCAGCGGTGTTATGCCTCAGAAGGTCGGCACGACTATGTCACGGGCTCCCGCGTAGCCGGTCCCAATGTCTTCCTGGACTGTGTGGCCACCCAAACCTACAACGACATTGGCCCGCACCATCGTTGGGCGACTGGTTTGCTCTTCGACAACATCAAGGGCGGCGTCTCTCGGGTGCAGAACCGGGGGGCTTCGGGCACCGGCCACGGCTGGGCCGGGGCGCAGACGTTGTTTTGGAACCTGGAGGGAACCACCATCAAGGTGGAGAGCCCTCACGGGGGTCGCAACTGGGGCATCGGTTGTGTCGGTACTGAGCAACAAGGCGGAGGGTATTGGGAAAGTTGGGGGGCAGCTGTAACCCCGCGCAGCCTTTACCTCCAGCAACTGGAAGACCGGCTGGGGCCAGCAGCGGTGGAGCAGGTGAGCATTCCGGCCCAGCGCAGCGGCGACATCTACGCGCAGCTGGAAGCCTGGGCCGGTGAAGGCTCCCTCACCAATCCGGCGGTTGTTGAACCGGTTTATCGGATTGTGGCTCAGGAAGATGCCCAGGTTTCAGGCGGTAGCTTGGCCCAGACCAACTTTGGCAGCGACACCAGCCTGATGGTCAATTTTTCGGTCGCGATCCCGGGTGCGGCCGCCGAAAGCTACCTGAAGTTTGACCTTTCTTCGGTCCCTGTCGCCTTCGACAAGGCGATTCTGCGCCTGCGGGCCACCCGCAGTGATGGGGCCTTTGCGCATGAGGTCCAATGGGTATCCGATGACAGCTGGTCCGAAACCAGCCTTACCTGGAGCAACCGGCCATTGAGCGACAGCCTCCTGGGTACGGCCCAGTCGCCTTCGCTGGGTGGGTGGTTGGAGGTAGAATTGACCGGGCAAGTCTTGGCCGAAGCCGCCGCCGATGGCATTCTCAGCCTGAGGATTCGGCCCGTGGGGGCCACCCTGCCGGTGGTGTATGCTAGCAAAGAGCATCCAGATTCGACTTTTTGGCCAGAGATCATCTTTGCTCCCCGCCTCGATACCAACCTGGTCTCGCCCGTTGACGATGCCTATGCCAGGGGCGGCTCTTTTGCCGGCCAAAACTTTGGCCTGGCCGAAGCACTCCGCGTGCAGGGGGGAGACCAGCCGGACGATGTCCACCTTTCCTACCTGAAGTTTGACTTAGCGGGCTTTGCCGGGCCGGTAGCCCAGGCTAAGTTGCAGCTGAAGGTCAAAGACCATGGCCTGGCCCATCCTCGGCAGGGCCTCTGGGAGGTCGCCGATGACAGCTGGACAGAAGCTACCCTTACCTGGAACAACCGCCCCGCTCTGGGGGATAGCGTAGGTGCCGCTTTGGCACCTGCTACGGGCAACTGGCTGGAGTTTGACCTGACTGCGCGGGTGCAAAGTGCCTGGCAGGATGGGGATTCGACCCTCAGCCTGGCTCTGCAAGATGTTTCCACAGGCTACCCCCTGAGCTACCACGCCTGGCAAGCCCCTAACCCGGAGGACCGGCCCCGGCTGCTCCTTTCCATCGTTTCTCCCAACTCCCTGCTCCTTACCAGCCTGGAAGGTTTCCGGCCCTCGCTGGCGGCAAAGCCGCAGTTGGTCGCCTATCCCAACCCCTTTGGACAGCGCACCCAGCTGGAATTGAACTTGCCGCAGGCTACGCTGGTACAGCTCTCGGTCATGGACCTGCAAGGGCGTACCTTGGTGGTATTGGCGGAGCGGCCTTTCGCAGCGGGCGAGCATCAGCTGAGCTGGTCAGGCGTCGATGGTCGGGGGCAACCCCTGCCCGGAGGCATTTACCTGATCCTGCTGCGCACCACCGAAGGGGTACAGACGCAGAAGGTGACGTTGGTTCGGTAAGGCTTCGCCTGAATTGTCGGCAGGCCCGGCTGCCGTCTCTC
>CAZIVQ010000519.1:0-4056 GCA_964542415.1 uncultured Bacteroidia bacterium
GGAGTTCAGACGTGTGCTCTTCCGATCTCGGGCCTGCAGGCCAATGGCCCCCGTTTTCTCAATCCATTGCTTGACAGATATTTTGAAGCGGTTTAGCCCCGCCTCTCGGCTAATTAGGTCGAATTCGACCCAATTAAACTTCGGGTTATGCAGGCGCTCCTATACGGCGAGAAACTCAATGGTATTTTTGTTCCTCAGCCAGTTCTTGATGTCGTCGCTATCAGCCATGTCTGTAAGCCGTAGGTAATCTTCGTCACCGATGACTTTCACGGTGATGGCTTTCTTATCAACGTTGACCTTTTTGCTTTTTCCCATAGCTGCGGTTAGTGTGTGACCAGCAAGATAACCACAACTTTCCGAAATTTTTTCCCGGCCAAAATTGTCCGCACTAGCGCCCCTTCGGGATGATCCTCCTTGAAAAACGTCGAAAAGGATGACGATTGGTAGCCGATGAGGAGGTCGAGGCCCTGCTGGCCTTCAGAAATAATACCCCACATTCACATTTAGCCGGGTATGCCAATCGGGGGCTGAATGGACCACCTGGTTGGCATCGACGGAGCCTTGCGACAGGGCTTGGTTCCAATTTTCCTCAAAAGGCCCCAGCCAGGGATGGTTGCGCCCGGAGGCGAGGTCGAGGTAGGTGTACATCTGCCCGGCGCTGATCAGGCAACCGAGGACATGCTGCTGGGTGTCGATGAAACGGGGGTTGGCCTTGTCCAGGTAAGTATAATTGTCATAAACCGTAAGGCTGGAAATGGGCCCCCAATCGACATAAAAGGTGTAACTGAGCCCCAACATGTACAGCTGGGCTTCGGCGGCGACCTGGTAGGGAAAGTCATACGCGCCCATGATGACCCCTTCTTCAGAGTCGACATTCAGCCGCCAGGTGTCGAAGGTGAGCGCGCCGCCTTGTTGGCGGGGGAATGAGTCGGGGAGGGGGAAAGGTAGGCGGTATGTGGGAGCTATTCAGGTAACCCTGTCAGCGTTTCTTGGAACGCTGACAGGGTTTAAAGCAGTCTATTGATTACGATCGGAAGAAAGAGGATGCTTCCCCATTTATCCTAACAGGGAGAGCAGCCTTGGGGATAAGCGTACCGCTCCTTCACTCCCATCTCACCCCCACCCATTCTACCCCACACAAACTGCTGTCGCGAAGGTACTGGGTAAGTTGCCAGCGGTGGTCGCCCCCGGCCGGCACCGAAAATCCCGCTGGGAGGCGCAGCTGAAAGGGATAACTCCCGTCCCAATTGGCTTCGGTCTGCCAGGTGCCCATGGGATCAAGCAAGGTATCGGCGAGCAACCAGCTGTGGGCTTCGCCGTCATCTCCCTGAGCCATGAGCTTGAGGTAAATATTGCGATAGGGAAAATCCGCTTCGAAGCGCAAGTCTACGCGCAGCGATGCCTCCGCCCGGGTCGGGGCAGGCAAGGCCACGGTATCGGCCAGGGACCAACAGGCCCCGGCAAACTGCCGCTCGGCATCATAGGAGCCGCCACAGGCAAGCAAGAAGCAGAGGCCAATAAAAGCCAGGTAGGGTGTGTAACTCACGATTTGTCAGAGTTGTCGTTCCGAGGTTTGTTGCCCTCCCCTCCCCGGCGAGGGGGCTTGCGGCCGCGACGGCGGTTGTTGCCCCGTCCCCGTCCGCTACGCCCGCCGCGGTTGTCTTCTTCTGACGGGGTACCTCCGCCTTGGTTTTTGGGGCCTTGTTGGTTTCCTCTTGGGTTGTTGGAAGCCTTCTTGTCCCCTCCCTGCCCTTTGCTGCGGCTGCTCCGCTTGCTTTTCCGCTTTTTTCGCCGCTCCGGGGTGGGGATGTTCGAGGTCCCTACCACGTCCACGAAGTCGAGGGCTTCTTCGCTGGTGAGCTCAGGGGCTTTGGCTTTGAGGTCCTCAGGTTTGGTGCCCTCCTCATTGAGCTTCGCAATGATTTTCACCTCTTCGGTCGAAAGGGGGTACCAGGTCGTTTCGCCATAGTAACTAAACCACATGCACCCCTTGAAAATATCGGTCTTTTGTAAGGTGGCCCGGCCTTTCCTGGTTTCGATCACCTCGACTTTGGGAAAATCCTCCAGGGCATCCAGGTAGGCGTCGAGCTCATAGTTCAGGCAGCACTTGAGGCGGCCGCAGAGACCCGAGATTTTCATCGGGTTGAGCGAAAGGTTCTGGTAGCGGGCCGCCGAGGTGGCCACGGTGCGGAAATCGGTCAGCCAGGTCGAGCAACATAGCTCGCGCCCGCAGGAACCGATGCCCCCCACCAGGCCGGCTTCGTGCCGCAAGCCGATCTGCTTCATTTCCACCCGCACCCGAAATTCCCGGGCCAGCACCTTGATCAGCTCCCGAAAGTCGACCCGGTGGTCGGCGATGTAGTGAAAAATGGCCTTGGCATTATCCCCTTGAAATTCGATGTCGCTGAGCTTCATGTCGAGCCGCAGGTCCTGAATGATCTGCCGGGTACGCTCGAGGGAAGACTGCTCCCGATCGCGCACTTGCTGCAAGAGTTCGAGGTCCTTTTCGTTGGCTTTGCGGTAAATGCGGGGAATGTCTTTGAGGGGGCGGGTGAATTTCTTTTTCTTCATCTGCAACTCAGCCATCACCCCGCCAAGGGAGAGCTGCCCAACATCGTAGCCGCGGTCACTTTCGACCACCACCCAGTCGCCGATGTAAAGCCGCAAGCCGTTCACATTGCGGTAGAATTCCTTGCGGGTATTTTTGAAGCGGATTTCGTAAACGTTGTCCACCTCAGTCTTATCTGGAGCGAGCATGTTGCCCAGCCAGTCGTAGGCGTTGAGCTTGTTACAGCCCCCCGTATCACAGCCGCCATTGCGGCCACAACCTTCGGAGGAGCAGCCCCCGCTTCCACACGATCCACATCCCATATCTTTATTTGCTTTGGTAGGTTGAAGCGAAAAAAGATGGGATCGTCCATTGGTAAAAAAAGGAAATATCAACCTCTCCGGTCCAGGCCCAACGACCTCCACAAACAGGGCTTTTCCTGCTGATTCAAGCTTGTTTTGAGGGGTACAGCTTCATATACGTGCCTAAGAGCGCAGCAGTGGGGAGAATATAGCGGCAACAAACCAGTTCGGTTCTGCCATCAAGGGAGGAATTTTCCTTATATACAGGCGCATGTGGCCAAATGAGCCTACATGACGCAACGGTCGGACGAATCCATCTTGCCGGTATGATCCCGGCCTGAATGAAAAAAGGGTTCCGGCAAGACCTCAGGAACAGAGACTTCAGAACAAAGTGCCGCTCCCCTAGTTCAGGGGCCCGGTTTGTCCCGGTAGCTGCGCGTCAAGCGCTTTTTGGGTTCCTGAGGTCGCTGCTATCAGCACCCCGGTTTTGCCTAAAATAAGGAAAAAATTTCGGTTTGTGCCAAATGTTCCTCTAGCCCAGAAAAAAGGAGAAAATTGTTTCCCCCCGGACCAAGCCCTAATTTTGTCGTTGATTGCCTCCCTATGCTTGACCTGCCCGAACTCCCCACCTGGCTCACGGTACTCTACCAGGAGCGGCACCTGCTGGCCTACCTGCTGCAGCATCGCCATGCGCCGCCCCACCGGCGCGATGCAGCCGTGCAGGAGCGCATAGACCCCGAGCGCTTGCAGCTGCTGCTGGATCAGCAAGTCCTCCGGGAGCGGGCCGGCCACCTGCTGCTGGCCCCGGACCTCTACGCCTGGCTCAGCGACCGGCTGGGCTTGGCTCGTCCTTTGCCCGCCAGTGCCCTCGCTGCGGGGTTTGAGGCCTTGCAGCAAACCTTGGCTACCTACCAGGCCGCTTTGGGCACCCCCTTGGCAGGCCGGATCCAAGAGCAACTCTGGCAATGCCTAAAAGCCTTGCCCCTCACCTTGCGCGCCTGCGAGGCCTACGGGCTGGACTTGCAGCAGCAGCTCAGCGGCCCCGAACTGCCGGAGGCCTTGCAGCAGCATCTCCGGGAAAGCGGGGAAGCCCACCGCCGCGCCCTGCACGCCTGCTGCGACCAATGGCTCACCTGGCTTGATGCCGCTTCGTTTCCCCGCACCGAACCCGCTGCCTATTGGGCCCCCGCCTGGCAAGCCCTCCAA
>CAZIVQ010000520.1:0-4050 GCA_964542415.1 uncultured Bacteroidia bacterium
GGGCAATGCCCGAGCCGTTCATCTGCTGCCGGTGGGGATCGTAGTGTTTGGGTTCGTAAGAAGAGCGGACCACGCAGTTGTTGATCACAATGTTCTGAAAGCCTCCAGCCGACTCGGTGCCAGTCTTGATGGCGGTGATTTTGCTGGCGAAAATGCAGTTCTCGACCGTGATGTTGCGACAGTCGCAGGCCGCGCGCCCCTTGAGGATAAAGGCATTGTCGTCGCAGTCGAGGATGCAGTCGCGCATGGTCACATCCTGGCAGCCATCCAGGTCTATGCCATCGCCATTGGCGTTGTCATGCGCGTGAACCTTCACCCCGCTGAGGTGCAGGAAGTCACAGCCTACGTAGTGCTGCGCCCACTCCTGTGGCGCCATAGAGGTGACGTTTTCCACCCGTACATTTTTGCAGTAGTAGAGCATGATAGACTTGGGCCGCGAGGGCTTGTGCCAGGAATGGCCGGCCGAATCGAGTGGATAGGCCCGAAAGTCTTCCCCCTGTCCGCCTTGTCCATGAATGATGCCGCTCCCCGTAATGGCGATATTGTCGGCATATTTGCCCATGATGATGCCCGCCAAGGGAGCGGCCGGACCGCCCTTGGCCCCATAAGCGTGTTCGTCCACGATCCACTCCGGATAGTCTTTTTTGTACACGCTGCCCAGCAGGGTGGCCCCATGGCGGAGGTGCAATTCCACGTTGTCTTTGAGCCAGAGGCTGCCCGTCAGGAATTTGCCTGGCGGCACGATGACCGTGCCGCCGCCTGCCTCATGGGCCGCATCGATAGCCGCCTGGATGGCCTGGGTATTTAGGGTAAGGGAATCTCCTTTCGCCCCATAATCTGTGATCAGGTGAAGCGAGGGGTCTGGGGATTGGCAGGCTCCCAGCAGGGCAAGGAGCCATATTCCCCATATCATTCGGTGACGCATAACAAACGTAAATGAAGAAAGGAATGCAGGCCTTGCCTTTAGGGGATGCTTAGCCGCCAGGAAATGCAGAGGCCTTTGATAGGTACATAGAGCCTTTCTGCTGCCCTGACTACTTTACCCCTATCAGCGCCGGATGGTCTTTCCTTTGATCATTTCCACTTCCCCAAAAGCCGCCAAAGCCTCCAGGTCCATGCGGCGGGTGTCGCCGTAGATGGTGATCAGGTAGGGGCGGTTGGCGATGGCTTCTTGGTGAAAAGCCGCGAGGTCCGCCATCTCTAAATCGGCATAGGCCGCGTAAGCGGCTCGGTTGGGGTCGGAGGTGAAGCCCTGCCGCTCATAGTCGCGGATGCGGCCGGGGATGGCCCGAAAATCCGGATATTGGGTTACCACGCCCATTTGGAGGGTACTGCGCAGCTTGGGCAGCCGGTCCGCCTTGATCGGCAGATCCTGGATCAGCCCGTGCATCACGCCGATGGCCTCCGCCGTTTTGTCGGCCTGGCAGCCGATATAGCCGATCAGCTCGCCCGGCTCGCCCGCTAGGGAAGGCAGGTTGTAGCTGCTGCCCGCGGCATAGGCCAGCGAGCGGTACTCGCGGATTTCCTGCTTCACCAACCCAGAAAAACTGCCGCCGAAGTATTGATTGAAAGCCTGCACTTGCGGATAGTCCGCAGGGTCCATGGGGATGCCGGGCACGTAAAACCACACCTGGCTCTGCAGCGCTTTTTTATCATCGACCAGCAGGATACGCGGCTTGTCTGGTTCGAGCTGATCTCGCAGCTTAAAAGGAGCCGCCTGCCCTGCCTCAGCCAGGGGTAGATAGCTTTGCAGCCAAGTGGCTACCGTATCGGCCGGTGTTTGCCCCACAAAGGTGAGCTGGGCTGCCGCTTCTTGTTTCAGCTTCGAAAAGACCGGCAGCAACTGCGCTGCTTCTGTCTGCTTCACGGCCTTGAGGTCAGGGCGGGTGAGGTAAGGGGAGCGGTCGCCGTAGATAGCATAGTTGATCAGGGTCCGGCCCATGGTGCTGGGTGATTCCTCTTCCAAAGTCCGGGCGGTGCGCAGCTCGTTGTAAACCAGGTCCATGGCCTTGGGGGCCGCCACCGGCTGCTGCAACCATTCTCCCAGCAACCCCAAGGCCGCCTGCAATTCCGCCTCCGGCCCTGACAGCCGCACCGTAAATTCGTTGTCGCTGGCGCTGAGGCCGTAGTTACAGCCCAGGCTGGCAAATCGGCGCTTCAGCGCATCCAGGGGCAAGGCTTCCGTTCCGGTATAGGATAAGAGATCCGCCACCAGCGACAGCTGCGGGTCGTGCAAGCTGCCTTTTTGCCAGCTGAGCTGGAGGCTAAAGCGGTCGTTGAGCGGATTGGTCTGGTACCAAAGTTCGTGCCCGCCGGCGAGCGCCTGCCGCTGCACATCAGTGGCAAAATCCAGGTAACGCGGGGCAAAGGGCTGTTGGGGCAGGGTATCGAAACGCCGGGCGTAAGGCGACCGGCCTGTTTGGTCAGTGGTCACGGGCTTGAAAGGGGGCTTGTCCAATTTGGTGGGCTTGGCAAAGCCGGTGCGCGAGATCAGTTCTACGCGGTTTTCGCCCAGGTAGCGCTGCGCCACAGCGGCGACTGCTTCCAGGCTCACGGCCTGCAGGCGCGCTGGATAACGCAGGTATTCCTCCCAACTCACTCCCTGGTTGAAGGCCCGGCCCATCAGCCGACCTCGCCGCTCCAGGTTCTCCAGTTGCGACTGAAAGTCCGCCGCCAGGGCGTTGCGGGCTGCGAGAAAGGCTTCCTCAGAAATTTCTCCCTGCTTCATCTGCCCGATAGCTCCCAGCACCTTGCCCCGCACCTTGCGCAGGGACTGAATAATGGGTTTGGGGACCAAAATCAGGTGAAAGCCCCCGGCATCGAGGTAGCGGTCGCTGATGCCAAAGGCAAACATCAGGTCGCCCTCCTGCTTGAGCTGATTGAGCAGGCCGGTTTCGTCTCCATTGAACAGCAGGTACTCGCAGAGGTCCATGGCCGGGCGGTCGGGATGGCCTAGCGGCACGGTTTGCCAGCTGACGGTGCCCACTTTGACGGGCGTGATGCGGACTTTTTCTACCTGACGGCCTTCGATGGGCTGCAAAGGCGGCAGCTCGGTCTGTGGCACCGGCTTGGCCTCCCAGGCCCCGAAGCGGGCCTCGATCATGGGTTTGACCGCTGTCGCATCGAAAGCACCGGTCAGGATCAGGGCCATGTTACCCGGCACGTAATGCCGCTCGAAAAAATCGTACATCTGGATCAGCGAGGGCTTTTTGAGGTGCTCCACCTTGCCCAGCACCGTCCATTGGCCGTAGGGAAGGTTGGGGTAGAGCAGTTTGTCCAGCCGCTCGGTGAACTTCCGCTCCATGTTGTCCATCGCCCGGTTTTTCTCCTCATAGACCACCTCCAGCTCCGACTGAAAGGAGCGAAACACCGGCTGTTGAAAGCGCGTGGCGTAGAGGTCCAGCCAGCGCTCGATCTCGTGAGCCGGGAAGGAGTTGTGGTAGAAGGTCATCTCGTAATTGGTGAAGGCATTGATGCCCGTGCTGCCAATGCCTTGCAAAAGGCTCCATAATTCGGTGGGCGAGCCATACTGCGCAGCGGCTTGCGCCTGCTCGTTGATCTGCATTTGCAGCTGCGACTGCCGGGCCGGGTCTTCGGTGAGCGCCAGTTGCTCATACAGCCGGTTGATGGAGTCGAGATGGGGCTTTTCGGCCTCATAATCCAGGGTTCCCATGGTTTGGGTGCCTTTGAAGAGCAGGTGCTCCAGGTAGTGGGCCATCCCCGTGGCTTCGGGCAGTTCGTGCTTGGCCCCGGCATTGACCATCACGGCGCCATAGACCCGGCTGGCGGTGCTGTCGGGGTTGAGCATCACCGTCAGGCCGTTGGCGAGCTGATAGGTCTCGGTACGGAGCAGGGGATTGGGCTGGGCAGGCAGGATGAGGATGCCCAGGCTAAGGGCAAACAGGAGGAGGCAGGATTTCATGTTGATCAAGCTTGAGGTTTCTTGACAAGTTAGGGTAAAATCCCGACACGAAATTAGGGAAAAGGATTTTCCTTCACGGCAAAGCCCCCCTCACACCCACACCGCAAACACCCTTTTCCCCCGGTGCT
>CAZIVQ010000521.1:0-4044 GCA_964542415.1 uncultured Bacteroidia bacterium
ATTTAGTTCAATGTTTTTTCTGATTTGCCAGGCGGGGAAAACCGAATTTTCCCAGACAAAAAGCCGTAGGCTACGTGTGCTTGGGCGGCGTTGGCCCCGGAATTCGGTCCCGAGAATCGGGAGGGCGGCTTTTGCGCAGGCCTAGAATTCCGGCAGTTTCTTTGCCTACTCTCTTTGCTGCTAAAGAAAGTAGGTCCCGGTTGACCGAAGGGAAATCCCGATAATCGGGAAAGGCGACGTACGTATGGAAAACAGTACTAAAATTAAGGTATCGAACCCCCGGCAGGGGGAACAGCCTATCGTTACCCTGAACCAATTGTTGGGCAAAATCCGGCAGTAGCCGCCGTCCCCTCAGGCGATGCGCTGTCCATTGGGCGTGGGGCGCTCGGGTTGCAGCAGGGTCACGCTGCCATCCTCACCCACGGCCCCCAGGACCAGGCACTCGCTCATGAAGGTGGCGATTTGTTTGGGCGGAAAATTGACTACCGCCACCACCTGCTGCCCGACGAGGGTTTCGGGCGTGTAGAGGTGGGTAAGCTGGGCAGAAGAACGGCGCATGCCGAGGGGCCCGAAGTCGATTTCGAGCTGGTAAGCGGGCTTGCGGGCCTTTTCGAAGGTCCGGGCGGTGGTGATGGTGCCCACGCGCAGGTCTACGCGGGCAAATTCGTCCCAGCTGAGGTCGTTCATCCTTACAAGGGATTAGCGGAGAAGGTGTCGCCCTGGCTGAGGTCCCCGCTTTCGAGGCCTTTTTTGAACCACCGCTTGCGTTGGGCAGAGGTACCGTGGGTAAAGCTCTCAGGCACCACATAGCCCTGGGCCTGCATTTGCATGCGGTCATCACCGATGGCTTCAGCGGCCCGCAGGGCTTCTTCGATGTCGCCTTGTTCGAGGATATTTTTCATCTGCTGGGCGTGGTGGGCCCACACCCCGGCCAGAAAATCGGCTTGCAATTCCAGGCGCACCGAAAGGTCGTTTTGCCGCTCCTTGCTGATGCGCCCCCGCTGGGCGTCGACCTTGTCGGTGATCTGCAGCAGGTGCTGGATGTGGTGACCGACCTCGTGCGCCACCACGTAGGCCATGGCGAAGTCGCCGGGAGCCCCGAAGCGATTTTTTAAATCGTTGTAGAAACTCAGGTCAATGTAGAGCTGGTCGTCGCCGGGGCAGTAGAAGGGGCCCGTAGCGGCGCTGGCGTAGCCACAAGCGGAACGGGTCGAGCCGCTGAAAATCACCAGCTTGGGATGGCGGTAAGGCCGGCCGAGCTGCTCGCGGAAAAGCTTGTCCCACACGTCTTCGGTGTCTTTGAGCACCACCGAGACAAACTGCGCCAGCTCGTCTTCGGCCGCAGACCGGGGTTGCTGCACCGCCTGTGAGCTGCCCGCCGGGCTTTGCTGCACTTGCTGCAAGAATTGCATGGGGTCGCCCCCCAACACTGCGATCAAAATGGCGATGATGATCGCCCCCAAACCGAGGCGACCACTGGTGCGGCGAACGCTGCCGCCCCGACCGCGGCGGTCGTCGACATTGGAACTGCTTTTTCTTCCTTTCCAGCGCATGTGAAACGAGAATTGATGGGTGAGGGATTAGGAGGGGAAAGATAGGAAAATCCCGGTAGAAGGTCCTCCGGTAGGGAGGCAAGGTGCCCTTATTTTTCTATTTTTCCCAAATAACGGTTGGCGGGGATACCTGCGTAAGGATTGGGCACAACTTGCGGTCGTTGTTGCCAAAATTCCTCCTAGCTTTGAGCTTGGAAAAAAAATCTATTTCTCTTCTGGCTGCTATTCCCCGCGTGCATGTACCTCATGTCTTATTTTCATCGATTTAGCCAAGCCTTGGCTAGCAGGCGATTGTTTTTGCAATTGACATACCTGGTAGCTATGGTGACAATAGGGGTAGAAGCTTGGCTTTTGCCGTTGAACATAGCCGGTTTTCAAGACCTTACCTGGTTTAGGGGGGGCTTGGCTGCCTATTATTTAGGCTGCCTGCTGCTGACCTTTTCCCCCAATTGGAAGCGAGGAAAATGGGGATACTTTTTTGGCTGGACCCTCTACGCCCTGTTTTTGGCTGGCTTGCTCTACATCAATGACTTTTTCCCCCGCCTGGTCTTCTACTACTTCTTCGGGCTCATCGTGCTGGGGTATGTGGTGGGAGAAGTCCGGTTGCTCAACCTCCATTACCTACAATACCTGATCCTGACCGGAGGATTGCTCTTGTTGGTGGACAAGCCCAATGCATTCAAATTGACTTTTGGGTTCGAGTTTTTATTCATCTTCGTCGTCTCCTACCTCATTTTGCTCAATGGTCGGCGCAACCGGGATCGCCTGCACCAGATGATAGCCACTCAAACCCGTACCAACCAGCAACTGGCGCACACCTCTACCTTGCTAAACAAAGCCCAATCCCTGGCGCGCATGGGCAGTTGGGAAATGAATTTTGACCAGCAGGAAACCTACTGGTCGCCAGAGATGTACCAGCTGTTCGAGGTGGAGTCAGGCATCGAGTTGGAAATGGACCGGGTCATGGCCCTGTTTGCCCCCGAAGACCGCCAAAGGCTTTTGAATGCCCACCGCGATTGCCTCAAGTTTGGCACTGCCTACGACCTGCGTATTCAGCTATGCACGCCTCAGGGCCAAAACAAGCATGTGCGTGCGGTGGGGTTTGCGGAGCGGGATGGACCGGTGACCAGCCGGATTTACGGGTTTTTCCAGGACATTACCCGCGACACCGAAGCGGCGATGGAGCTTCAAGCCGCCAAAGAAGCGGCCGAGGCTGCCGCCGTGGCCAAATCGGAATTCCTTTCGGTCATGAGCCACGAGATTCGCACCCCCATGAATGCGGTCATTGGCACCGCCCACCTGCTGCTCTCTGAGGCCCCTCGAGAAGACCAGCTTGACCACCTGCATATCTTGCAGTTTTCTGCCGAAAACCTGCTCAGCCTCATCAATGACATTTTGGATTTTTCTAAAATCGAGGCCGGCCGGATCGAACTCGAACAGGTAGATGTGAACCTGCCTATCTTACTGGCGAGCATTTTAAAGGCCCACAGCTACCAAGCCGACGAAAACGGCACCCGCCTGGAGCTGCTGCCCGATGCTGAACTGCCGACTTGGGTGCGCACCGACCCCACCCGGCTCAGCCAGGTGCTAAACAACCTCGTGGGCAACGCGGTGAAATTTACCCAGGGAGGGTGGGTGCAGCTGAGGGTACGTAGTCTCGGGCAGGAAGCCGGGCGGGTACAGTTGCAGTTTTCGGTAGCTGACAACGGCATTGGGGTTCCCAAAGAAAAGCAACAGTTGATCTTCGAGCGCTTTTCCCAAGCCCGCTCCGACACCACCCGCAAATTTGGGGGCACAGGCCTGGGGCTTAGCATCACCAAAAAACTGCTGGAATTGATGGGCACTAGCATTGAGCTGGTCAGCGAAAAGGGCAAAGGTGCGCGTTTTTTCTTCACCCTGAATCTTGCCCTGGGCCAGCCCAAAGACACTTCCCGGGTGGGGCAGGGGGTGCAAACGGGGGAGCTGAAGGCCCAGTTGCCGATTTTGCTGGCCGAAGATAACCTCATCAATGTCAAGATCGCTACCCGCTTTTTGGAAAAATGGGGCTACGAAGTGATCGTTGCCTACAATGGGGCCGCGGCCTTGGAAAAAGCGGATCAGCAGCCGCTAGCGCTGGTGTTGATGGACTTGCAAATGCCAGTCATGGACGGCTTCGAAGCCGCCCGGCAGTTGCGCCAGCGCTATGCCCAGTTGCCGATCCTGGCGTTGAGTGCCGAGGTGAGCGAAAGCGTACAGGCACAGGTGCTGGCCGCGGGGATGAATGGCTACCTCAGCAAACCCTTTTGCCCTGAAAAGCTTGAAGCCCAAATTCGCGAGCTGATGGGCCAAGCCCCCATCTCCTCCTGAGCCTGGCCCGCCAGGCTTCGCCTTGCTAGTGCTTGCAGAGCAAAGAAATTGACCAATTTAAACGCAGGCCTGTCCCTGGTAAAGCCGGGACATTTTTTCGTGGGACAAGTCTGGGACCCGCCTCTGGAGGGGAAAAAAGGCTGAA